>JBIOXP010000637.1:0-5729 GCA_044869705.1 Binatia bacterium
CTGAAATGGCGCCGCTTAATGATCCCGTGTTCGAACTCTTCCATTTCATAGTTGACCAGGTTGTCGATGGTACCGCGAGTCGTGCTCTCGACTTTGAAGCCGTCGGTCACCAGCTCCTGATGGAGGATATGCAGATGCGCCGTGTCGACGGAATTTTCCATCGCCTGCAGCCAATTGCAGTCGAGCTGCGGTAAAGCGCGCAGCCAATGCCATCCGTCGGTTCTCGCCCAGACATCATACTTCGGAATCATGGGCGCCGGTTGCGGTCCTAGATAGGCCCAATAAAGTCCGGCCAATTTTTGCACTGGATAGGCTTTCTGCTTCACGGTCAGGCAGAACTTGCTGTCGGCAGGTTCCGCGGGTGTCTCGAGGCAGTTGCCTTTCGTATCGTAAAGCCAACCGTGATAGGCGCAGGCGATGCCGCGTGCTTCGACGCGGCCGTAAGACAATGATGCGCCGCGGTGCGCGCAGCGATCGTTGAGCAGACCAGCCTCGCCTTCTGGTGTCACAAACAAGACTAAATCCTCGCCGAGAATACGCACGAACTTCGTCGGAGTCTCCGGCGTTAAATCGGCGGCGATTGCGACAGGATGCCAGTAACGCCGCAAGAGTTCGCCCGCCGGCGTTCCCGGCCCGACCCGCGTCAAGTATTCATTTTCTTCAGCAGTAAGCATTGAACAACCCTCCCGCTCGTTTCGGGCTCTTGGATTTTCGAAACGAAGTATTGTTATTCGCTAACGTGTCGCAATTGTCATTTCCAATCGACGGCAAGAAAACTTTTTTTGTAACACTGCGACGCCGCGGAAACCGCAAGATCTCTCGCCGCGCGCTCGAGATGGCAGACACGGATATCATTGATAGAGACGGGCTCGCCACGGCGACACCTTCCTATTCCGGACTCGGCACCTGGTGCGACAGAAAAATTTCCTTCCGCTGCGCCGCTGATTCGAGCATCGCGATACAAGCCTCGAGCGTCGCCGCGCCCCAGCGGCCGTCGTGAAATACCGGACGACGATGAACCACGGCATTATAAAGTTCTTCGACTTCGGCTTCACGGCCGCGGCTGGCCGCCGAAAGCGCAATTTCGCGCTGCTCTGTCTCGCCGTAAATTTTGATTCCATCCGGAGTCTGGCGCATATCACCCTTTTCACAACTGACCAGAGTGCAACCGAAAAAAGGCTGTTTGCGCTCTCCCTGCCAGACGTGGCTGTATTCGCCTTCGCGGCCGCCGCCGAAGCGCATTGACTCTTTGAGACGCGCTTCTTCCTCGGCACCCCGCACCTCGCGCAAGCGCGCGCGCACTTCGAGATTAGTGGTCGGCTTGCGACACTGCCCGCCTTCGCCAACCCAACTGAAGAACTCCGCGGTGTCAAAAAAACCATAGCCGCTATAGACGAGCGTAGCCGGCGTGCCATCCACGAACTCAAGGTAGCACGTGTAGCTGCCCTCGTGGCCGCGCGCTTTGTCCCAAATCCCTGTCATGGCGCGGACGCTTCGCACCATACCGCCACCGATCAAGCGGACGATATCGACGTGATGGGGTCCTTGATTCAACACCACTCCGCGGCTGGTCGCCAATTCGTGCTTCATGCGTGGCCGATACATGAATTCGTTGTAGTTCCAGGTATGGATCATGCAGAGCTTGCCGAGCTCGCCGCTCTTGACGATCTCGCGGATTTTCCGTATCGGCGGATCGAAGCTGTGAGTGTGCCCGCAAAGCAGTTTGACGTCGTGCTTTTCAGCCGCTTCGTTCATCAGGTCACACTCGCGAATGGACAACGCCATTGGTTTTTCGACGATCACATGCTTGCCGCGCTCGGCGGCGGTAATCGCGTGCTGCGCGTGGAGCTCGTTGGGAGTGGCAATATAAACCGCATCGACGTCGGCGCTCTCGCACATTGCTTCGACGCTGGTAAAAGTCTGTCCTCCGTAAGTTTCACGGAATTTCGCCAACGCATCGGCGCGCGGATCCGCCGCCGCCGTGATTTTGATATAGGACAGTCTCGAGATCGGCGGCAGAATCTGCGTGCTCGCCACGCCGAGGCCGGCCATACCGAAGCGAAGGAACTGAGTCAGAGCCGCGCCCTCGCTTCCGCTTCGAGATCTTTGGCGTATTGGCGCCAATGGCTGCTGCTTGGAATCATATCCGAGATCACCAGAAAATGAGGGAATCGATTTTCGGCCGCGTTGCGAATCACGTGGGGCGGATCTTTGCCTTCCTGAACGTCATGCATCGCTTTTTCCATCAGCTTGCGCGCTGCCACGATCGCCTTGTCCGAAGACACCAATCGCTCTTCCGTACGATCCTGAATGGCCCCTTGGCTGGCGGTCGCGAAGGCATCATGAGCTTGAAAGCCGGTCCCCATGCCGGCATAGGTCCTGGTTTTCATCTCCTCGCGGTCCTGCAGAAAACGATTGGATCCGTTGCGGGCCAGCCGATAATTGGCATCCAACTCGGAGCGCTCGCGGCCGACAACATCTTTTTTCAGCGGCGCCCCGGCGCTGTAAATGAATGAATACTTCCAGTGATGCCTATCGTCGATCGGCACGTGCCAATTGACCGAATACCCATCGCCCCCGGTTTGACCCGGAAAAGCGCTGAGGTTGGGCAGAATGAAATAGGAGACGCGCAAATAAGACTGATCGCCTTCGAGTTTTCGCGCCGTATAGATGCGCACGCCAAAGTCGGTCAGCTCGACTTCGATAATCGGCGCGGAGTTTCGTGCCACAAGATTGTAGTGGGATTCCTGCGCACCACGCACGCCGCGGTAAGGCTCATGGCGACTCTCCAGAAAGCGGTGCAGATAAGATAAATGCACGGGATCGATGTTGCCTTCGTTGGCCTGCTGATAATTACAGTCGTGAAAAATCTTCGAGGTGTAGAGATAATCTGGGGCGGCGGTGAGAAAATCATAATTCGGCAATAACGGCGGTTCTCCCGGCCCCATATAAGTAAAGATCGCTCCCGCCTTCTCGACGCAGGGATAAGCGCGCTGGTGAATCTGGTCTCGATGCTCGCCGCCGCGGGGCTCGCCCGGTTGCTCGAGACATCTTCCATGAATGTCGTAAAGCCAACCATGATAGAGGCAGCGCAACCCGCCGTCCTCGATTCGCCCGTAGCTCAAGTCGGTGCCGCGATGCGCGCAATGAATGCCTAACAAGCCGATTCGCTCCTGATCATCGCGGAACAGGACCAGATCCTCGCCCAAAATTCGGACCGCCAAAGGCGCGCCTCCGGGAGGCAACTCCGCGGCGAGCGCGACCGGCTGCCAGTAGCGGCGAATCAATTCACCCGCAGGCGTGCCGCGATCGGTTTTGGTGAGAAGCTCGTTTTCTTCTTTGCTGATCATGAGAATCTTTCTCGCAGTCCGCCGCCACGTTTTCACGTCGCGCGAATACAAAACGTTTCGTAAAAGATCTTCCGCGAAGGCTCAGGAACATCAGATATTTCGGCTCACAATGACTGTCATTCTGAGCGAAGCGAAGAATCTTGCTTGCGGCTTTCGCTCACACACCCGGGAATGGAATAATATTCCTGAACTTCGCAATCGTCCTTTCCCTTAACTCGCGGCTTGATCGACTCACCTTTGGAAACTTGTCCTTCCACGCGAATGGTCGCACGGCGTAAAAGATCGCCCGCCCGTTTGTATGATCCTTATTGTGTCTTTTCTCCGGCGGCATGCGCGGATCGAGCGGGGTCGACCAGCAGCCGTCTATGATATCGATATTGGTCGGCGGATCGACGCGTGTCATCATCGCCCACAGGACTTCCTTGATGTTGGTCGGATCGATGTCTTCGTCGACGACCACAACATAGCGGCCGTTGCGATTCGCCGCAGCGCAACTGAGCGCCGCAGTGCCGGCCTGCTTGGCGTGTCCGGCGTATTTTTGCCGGATCGCGACCACAGTAAGATACGAAGTATGATTGTAAACGCCGGCGATGTCCTGAATGCCGGCGCTCTCCAGTTGATCCCAAAGGACGCCCGCAGAGATGTGCAGATCCATCTTCACCGCGCCTGGCCAAAGCGGCGCTTCATCTTCGAGGATCGGATCGTTTCGGTGATAGATCGCCCTCACGCGAATGATTGGCTGATTTTCTCCGGTGCCGCCGGTCCCTCCGGAATAATAGCCTGGCCATTCGCCGAAGGGCCCCTCAGGCCGCGCTTCTTCGGAGGGCGGCGGGATTTCACCCTCGATTGCGATTTCCGATGAGGCCGGAATGGGGAGTCCCGTAATCGGGCCCCGCAGAACTTCGAGGGGCCTGCCGATCAATCCGCCGGAGATCTCCATCTCTGAACGGCCGTAGGGGAATTTCGTATATGACGGCATGAACACCAGCGGATGCTGGCCATAGCTGGTTACCACCGGACAACTCTTTCCCTGCTGCCAGTATTTGGCGCAAATTTGTCTGCCGTTTTGCCCCGGGCTCATCCATACCCCGAGCGTGTTCTTGTCGTGCAGTTGCATGCGGTAGGTTCCGGTATTGATGTATCCAGAGTCCGGGTCCCGATTGGTCAGTCCACCGCCAGGACCGAAATAACGTCCACCGTCGTTCTCGTGAAAACGCAACGCCGGGAACTTGAGCAAGTTCACATCACTTCCGGTCAGCCGATTTTCAAAGAGTGCGGAGGTGCTCACCTCCTTGGGCGCAATCGGCTCTGCGCTTTTGACTTTCCGCGCCGCCATCCGGAGAACTTCGAGCTTCGGTTTGTCCGTCGGCAATCCCAGAGCTAGCGCAACCCGCCGGTACGCGGCATAGGGCAAACTACAGACCCGATAACCGGCGGGATAGCCTTTCACTTTGTCGAAAAGCAACATGGGCGGCTGCGGCACCAGCTCGGCCGTCGATTCTACGAGCGCGCCGATCTCGCCGTCCCAATCGGCGCCTTCGATGATTCGATAGTCGCTGATCTTTTTGGCTTCTTCCACGAAGCTGCGAAAATCACTATAAGCGAGTTCGGTCATATCCGCTCCTTGTTTCATCTAGCTCCGGTGTCATTTCGAGCGAAGCGAGAAAACGTTCTTAGATCCCTCACATGCGTTCGGGATGACAGCCTGGTCATGCAAATCTGCCGTTCCGCAGGTCAAAACGCAGACGAAATAGTAGGATCACTCTTCCACAAGCGAAACTTCCGACTTCACGCCCTTGCGTCTCAGTTCCTCCAGGAACATCTCATGGATCTCCGGTGACTCCTCGTCAAACGGGATCATCTCGTGTAGCTTCGTGCGAAATCGGTCCTGACTGTATTTGGGGCTCCTCCCGCGCATAGCGAAATGGCGCAGCACCCCGTGCCCCGTGTTGAAGTGGCCGTGGTACATCAAGTCACCGGGCGAATAGATCGATCCCGGCTTGATCTCGAATCGCGTGCGCTCCTCGCCTTCGCGCCACACCATCGCGAATCCTTCGCCCTTGGTGACGCACACAATGGCGCCCGGGCCATGGCGATGAAAGGTGCTCCGGCTTCCTGCGGGAAATTCCTGAACATGGCAGCCGTAGGTCGTGCCCGCGAGACCGAAGCGCATAATTTTTACGCCTTTCCCCTTCATCGGGTAATCGTCGAGAACAAATTCGTTCACATCCGGCACGAGATTGCTTTCCCAGGAGCGAACCGTGAGTTTTCTGTTCTCATTGAAAAACTCGCGATCTGGACGGAAGCGATCGCGAAATTGAAAAGGATTGCGGAAAATAAAGTCTTCGTTGTGGAATAGGTTAAATACATGCGGCGCAT
>JBIOXP010000638.1:0-9848 GCA_044869705.1 Binatia bacterium
GACTTCAAGTCGATGAAGCAAGCCAAAGGCAAGCGCTTTGCCATCAGTCGATTCGGCTCTCTTACCGACTTCTTGACGCGCGCGACCTTGCGTCATTTCGGTGTCGACGAAAAAGAGGTGACGATTCTGCAGATCGGCAGCACGCCGGCGCGATTCGCGGCCTTGGCCGCCAAGGGCGTCGATGCTTCGGTCGTCTGGTTCCCGGTAACCGAGATCGCCAAGTCTCAGGGCTTCAACAAGCTTCTCGATCTAAAAGAAATTTTTCCGGAGTGGCCGTATGAAACGTTTGCCGCGCGCGAATCGTACCTCAGCAAAGAAAAAGATCAGGTGGCGAAGTTTTTGCGCGCCTATCAGAAGGGCGTGCGCTATACGCGCGACAACAAGAACGATGCGGTCAACATCATGAAAAAATACGTCAAGATGGATCCCAGTTACGCTCCCGCCGGTTACGACGAATATCGCAATTCTTTCCCGCTGAACGGGCAGATCGCCGAAAAGGCGATTCCAACGGTGATCGACGAGGAGTTCCGTACGGGCAGAATCAAAAAGAAACTGACAGTGGAGGATATGGTCGATCGTTCGTTCATTTCGAGCATTGGCGGAAAATAGCTGTGTTTGGGTATTCAGCTTAGCTATTCAGCGAAAAATTTCGCAACTGCGACGAAACCGAGCTCGATTTGTCATTTCGAGGCAGAGCCGAGAAATCTTTCCGAAAGATCCCTCACATTCGTTCGGGATGACAGCAAGCCGTGTAGCGTGAGAATTGTGCGGGATGACTACCGTCCCAACTCCGCGCCCCACAATTCCTTTAGAAAAGCGCTTTTCTCCAGATCCTCAGCGAAGCGGTTATCGACGATCTCACCGCTCTTACGGCGAATGTTCGTGCCCTGCTCCCGGGCCACTTCAATAACTCCCGCGACTGTTTGCTCAGGCACGATAAGACGTCGGTTGACGAGCAGTTTGGCATAGGCGTCGTACGCGGATTGGAGCGCGTCGGTGTCATTGAGCTTTAGCGCTTTGCTGACCGCGGCTTTGGCTTTTTCGGGATTTTTTTCCACGAACTGAATCGCCTCCGCCAACGCGGCAACCCAGCGCTGCGCGACCGTCGCACGCTCTCTTACAGTCTTGGTATTGGCGTGTAGCGAGCTGTATATGGCAGGCAATCCTAGATCGTTCAGCCGGTAAACCAGATTGAAACCGTCTCGCCGCCCGCGAGCATCGAGGGGCGGCGTCACCAGCGCAGCTTCCGCTACACCTGCTCGCATCGCGTTGAACGGCTCCACTTGGCCGGTGCCGCCAACCGTACGAATACTGACTTCGGCATCGCTTAGGTTGAATTTTTTCAGCAGCGCCCGCGCCAAGCGGAAGGTCAAATCGCCCGGGCGGGTCACCGCAATGCTCTTGCCCCTGAGATCTTCGACGCGTTTTATGTCCTTGCGCGCCAGCAAGACCCAGGGCAATCCAACGAGCGGCGCCGCGATCAACTTCGCATCGCTGCCAGCGGCGATGCCGGGAATCGTCGCATCCGCCGCGCAATAAAGGAACTGAATTTCATCAGAGGCCAGAGCCGCTAACGCTACGCCGCTGCCGCGAATCGAAACAAACTCCGTCTTCACGCCGTATTTGTCGAACAGCCCATTGTCGAGCGCAGCGTAGAGATGAATAAACCCCCCGGTAATCGCGCAGGCGGCGACACGCACGGTCGTCGGGGCATCGCCTGGTTTGGGCAGATAAGGGTTGGCACGCGCGGAAAGTGTGTGACCCAGGAACACCATCAAGAGCATCGGGAAGACACGACTGTTCATGATCATGCGCTCCTTTCGAGTTCATCCGTGAATCATGCGTCCAGCGGCAAACGATGCTCGCGGCAGTAGTCGGCAATTGCGTCGAGAAAACGCTGTCCGACGTCCTCGAGCTTCCGTTCGCCGACACCTCGTATCTCGAGGAGCGCGTTCGGCGAACCCGGTCGCGCGCGAGCCATAGCGCGGAGCGTGACGTCGCTAAACAATACATAAGCTGGCACGCCGCGCTGTTCCGCAAGCTGGCGCCGTAGCTTGCGAAGCACTTCGAACAAGCCGCTGTCGACAGCGGCCCACGAGGCCTCGTCCGCTCGGGTTTTTTTGACTTTGGCTTTAGTTGCGAGGAGACGAACCGCGCGTCGCCCTTGCATCACTTCACGCGCGGCAACATTCAAGCGCAAGACCGGCCGTTCATCAGCGCTGCGTTCGAGAAGCCCCTCATCAATCAGTTGATAAACGACGCTGAGAAGCGCGGGCCGGCTGGTGTTTTTCAATAAACCGTAGGTGTTGAGCTGATCATGCTCCCAGCGGCGGATTCGTTCGGTCTTCACGCCCAGCAGAACGTCGATGATATGCTCCGCGCCGAAGCGCTCGCCGGCCCGGGCGACGCAGGAAAGAATTTTCTGTGCCGTCAGCGTCGCGTCGGCAACACCGTCGACCTCATTCAAGCACACGTCGCACGCTTCACAGCTCGCCTTGTCATACGTTTGGCCAAAGTATTCGGCGAGCCTGCGGTGACGGCAATGAAGCCCCGCGCAGAAGCGGCGCATCCCTTCGGTCAACGCGCGTGAAGCATTGACAAACTCTGGCGCCGAATCCGCAGCGCCTTTGTTGATGAGTGAATGCCAGCGCAGCGCGTCGGCGGCGGAATAGAGCAATACGCATTCGGCTTCCAATCCGTCCCGTCCGGCGCGCCCAGTTTCCTGTTGATAGTGTTCAATGGACTTTGGCATGGCGGCATGAATGACACAGCGCACGTCGCTCCGGTCGATTCCCATGCCGAACGCCACGGTAGCCGCCACTACGTCGAGATCTTCCTGAGCGAACTTGTCTTGGGTCAGGCGGCGCTCGTCTGGTTCCATGCCGGCATGATAAAAACCGGCGCGTAAGCCGCGCGCCTGGAGGAATGCGGCAAGCGACTCCGTATCCTTACGGCTGATGCAGTAGACAATTGCGGCTTGACCGCGATGGCGCTGCAGGACTTCCAGCACTTGAGAACGTCCATCGATTCGAGGAAGAACACGGTAAACGAGATTGGGCCGGTCGAAATTTCCGACGAGAATTAACGGGTTTTTGAGCCAAAGCTGCGCTGCGATATCAGCGCGAACCCGCTCTGTAGCGGTAGCCGTATACGCATGAACACTGGTATTCGGAAAACGGTTTTTGAGCTCCGCGAGCTGACGGTATTCCGGCCGAAAGTCATGGCCCCACTGGCTGATGCAATGGGCTTCATCGACGGCGAAGGCGCGGATCTTGGCAAGCTCAGCGATCTGCAAAAACCGCGGCGTCAGTAAACGTTCGGGAGCGACGAATACGAGCCGATAGGCACCCGCGACAATTTGCGCTTCGATTCGGCGGATGTCTTCCGGGCTCATGCCGCTGTACAGGGCCGCAGCCGGATAGCCGCATTGACGAAGACCGTCGACCTGATCCTTCATCAGCGCGATTAATGGTGAGACGACGATATCGGTCGCACCAAATAACGCGGCGGGCACCTGATAACATAATGACTTGCCGCCGCCGGTCGGCATCACGACCAGTGAATCACGTTGCTGCAGCCCCGCATAAATCGCTTCCGGCTGGAGCGGGCGCAGCTCGGAATAACCCCAATAGCGGCGCACCGCGTTGGTAATTTCGGAAAGGGTGAACTGAGCAGGAGTAGTCATTGTCCCTGAACGGGTACGGTAAGGCTTTAACAGGGATCAATAATACGACCGATTGCGGCTATTCAGATCCCTTCACCCATGCCGCGTTGCGTGCCAAAGATCGGCGTACGGTTCCATTCCAGGGCTTCTTGGATTTTGCGCGGCAGGGGAGGTCGGCGAGAGGTCATGAAATGAACGAATTCCTCTTGGGTCGGAATGAGCATGCGCGCATTTTTCTGCTTCTCATCGCCAAGCGTCGAGACCGCTTCGCGGTAATCGTGACCTGGATAGACACGGATTTCATCACCAAGGCGCTTTAGTTTCAGCAAGCTCTGGTATTGCGCTTCGGCATTACCGCCGGGCAGATCGGTGCGGCCGCAACCCCCGATGAGTAATGTATCGCCGGTAAAAAGGCGGTCCCGGAAAAGCAGGCACATGGCGTCTTGCGTGTGTCCGGGGGTGTAGACCACTTTCATAGACTGCTGGCCGAATTTGATGACATCGCCATCGTCGACGCGAATATCGACGTAGGGCGCGTCGGCGGCCCGGTGCATGACGACTTTGACGTCGTAGCGCTCGCGCATGACTTTGCAGGCCGAGCTGTGGTCGGCATGTGTGTGGGTATCGATCGCATACAGCATCTGAGAACCCAGGAACTCGGCGAGCGCCGCGTAGTCATCCGCTTTGTCGATCTCCGGATCGATCACGACGCAGTTTTTTTCTTTCGCGCAGCCAAGCACGTATGACAAGCACCCGGCCGAACGAATCTGTTCGAAAAAAAATTCTTCGCTACCCATTCAACACTCCGCAGCCTGCCGACGACTAGATTTGATCAGCTCGGCCATGCAGCGATCGTCGGGGCGCGCGCAAGCGAAAGGCTTCTCCGATAATCCCGCGACTGTGAACGGCCGTGAAGGGTCTTGTCCGTCGCCCCATACCGCACGAATTTCAGCGCTATAGCCCGACAAAGAATTTTCGTCTGCGCGTTCCTGTACCGCCACGTTGCACCTCCGCGTGAGAAATTTTTACCATGGCGAGCGCGTCTTCGTCCAGCAGAAACTGCCGCTCCTCGCATTGACAGCCCAAGCGGCCCTCTGCTACCAAGATATTCACACGAGCATGGCCATTGAACCACAAGAACTCCGTCGCGTCATGGGACATTTCGCCACGGGCGTGACGGTAATTACCACTGTTGATCGCGACGGCAATCCCAACGGGCTCACCGCGAATGCTTTTTTATCACTCTCGCTCAATCCGCCGCTGGTGCTGATCAGCGTAGATAAAAGCGCGACTTGCTATGCGTGTTTCGGTCTGGAAAACGGCTTTACGGTGAATTTTTTAAGCGAACATCAAGAAGAGATCTCGCGTCGATTCGCCACCAAGGGCGCCGACAAGTTTGCTGATTTGAATTGGCGCAGCGGCACGAATGGAGCGGCGATTATCGAGGGCGTTCTCGGCTATGTCGAATGTAAGATCCGCGAGTGCCACGACGGCGGTGATCACACCATCATCGTCGGCGAGATCGTCAATGTCGAAGCCACCGGAGATCGGCCGCTACTTTTCTTCAAGGGCAGATATCAGAAGCTGCCAACTTGAGCGCAATCGCCGTTGGCAAAATCACAGGGTTCGATTTACGCTCCGAGCGCCATCGCCGTGATACACGGGAGGCCACTGATGATCGTTCGAGTTTCGCCGGCGGCGGAAACCGCAACGACCTCACCGTCGGAACTCGAGACCAGGACGCTTTTACCGTTTGGCGCAGCACAAATATCCATGACGCCGCCCGCCATTTTGTCCGTGAGCAGTTCCCAGCCGGCGCCGTCTTGCGATTTGAATATCGCGCTCTGCGCGCGTCCCGCGCGCGTCCAGGTCCGCGGCCGATCCCGAGTGATGCCAAGATAAATCGTTCCGTTTGAATCTTCGGCCAGGGCATTGCCGTAGGTGCGGCCGCCGGGCGGTGTCACTCTCTCCCAGTGGCGGCCGCCATCAACGCTTCGGGAAACTCCCTCGCCACAGGCTGCCACAACGAGGCCCGCTCGTTGTCCGCAGGGCAAAATTTGATGGATGTCCGGATCCGTCAAACCGTCATTTGCAGGCAGCCAACTTTGACCGTCATCATCGCTCACGAGAATACCGGCAACTTCGATACCGGCAAACAGGCGGCCGCCGTTCTGCTGCGATTTTTTAAGCACTCGGGTGCGGGGAGGAAAATCAGGATTCGGCGGAAAGCTGCCGCCGATTGAACCCTGGCGCACGCCTTTCAATTCTTCCCAACCGCCGCCATTGGTCGCAGCGTAGAGTGCCGCCGGCATGGTTCCGGCCAGCAACTTGCCTGGAAGAGCGAGCATCGAAGACATCGTCAGACACGGAACGTTGGGATTGGCTCGCGTCCAATCCGCGCCGCCGTTATGGCTAACAAACAGGCCGGAGTGTTCTGTGCCGATGTAAACACGTTTGGGATCCTCTGGATCGACTTGAATGCAGCTCATCTGCCAATAGGTGAGTGCGCGGTCCGCTTGAATCCAGTCCTCGCCCCGCGGCTCGAATCGATACCAACCCGAATGAGTCGCCAGATGAAGCGCCCGCTCAGTATTTCCGTTCCCCGTCATAAAACACCCCGAAGATCGCTACTTAGTTTGAAACATACGTTGGCACCCGTTCGCAGGTCAAGGCCATCGATGCGTACTGGTTTGGCCTTTTTCACAGTGCTATGTTGGTCCGCGACAGCGATGAATTTTTGGACCCAAATACGAACACCGATTATCGGTCTTGCGCCGATGGATGGGGTGACGGATGCGGCATTCCGGTACATCACCGCAAAGCACGGCAAGCCCGATGTGATCCTGACCGAATTCGTCAATATTCAATCGGCTCTCTATTCACCGCAAAATCTGCTCAAGGATCTTACCTACGATGAAATCGAGCGTCCGATCGTCGCACAAATTTACGGCAAGACACCAGAGCTCTTTTATGTCGTCGCCCACATTGTCTGCGCGCTCGGCTTCGATGGTCTCGACATCAATATGGGTTGTCCGGCAAAAAAAGTAGCTGCCACGGGCTGCGGTGCCGCACTCATACGAACGCCGGCCGTAGCGCGTGAGATCATCCGTGCGGCGCGGCGCGGGATTCAAGACTGGCACGACGGCCAAACGCTTGCCGACCTCAATCTTCGCGCCGATCTGATCGCGGGCATCGAGCAGATGAATTTGGCGCGCAATGGGTGGGAAACACCGCCCGAGCGGCGCCGCATACCAGTTTCAGTAAAAACACGCTTGGGATATGACCGGGTAATTGTCGAAGACTGGCTCGGCGTTCTTTTTGAAGAAAACTTGGCCGCGATCTCGCTTCATGGCCGGACCCTGGAACAAGGTTATCGCGGCGAGGCGGACTGGGAAGCGATCGCACGCGCCGTGGAGATCGCTAGACCAACGGACACACTGTTGATCGGCAACGGCGACGCCCAAGACCTTTACGATGTGTACCGGCGCGTTCAGCAGACCGGCGTCGACGGTGTGCTCGTCGGCCGAGGAGCGCAGGGCGACCCCTGGCTCTTCCGGCATAAGAACCAAGTTAAGGAAGCGCTGCGCTCAGAGAAGGAGATTGTTTTGCCCCACCCCGGAGTGTCACTGGCGGAAAAATTCGCCGTGATCGTGGAGCATAGCGAGAATTTCGAGCGCCTTTGCGGACGTTCAAGGTTCATGGCGATGCGCAAGCACTTGACGTGGTACTGCCGGGATTTTCGCGGTGCCGCTGAGATGCGCGCGACCATGACGCGGGCCAACTCGGCTGATGAAGTGCGCTACCGGTTGCAGGAATTTGCCCGTGCAAACTCCAGTGAGGCAGATTATCCGCGTGGTCAAATCCGCGAGCAGCAATCGGAATCAGTGGCGCCGAGCTTGTCGGTTTAAAATTAGCCATCATGCACCTCGTTCTTGCCTCGACGTCGCCTCGGCGCCGGCAGATCTTGGCTTTGCTCGGCGTGCCGTTCGAAGTTGTCGCCCCCAAATTCGACGAGCAAGTTTCTGGTCATGTCCCGCTAGGCGAGGAGGTTTTGGACTTTGCGGTTGGCAAAGCGCAATCGGTCGCGAAGCAATATCCAAAAAGCCTCGTGATCGGCAGCGACACCATGATCGAGCTTGCCGGTGAGAAGATCGGCAAACCTGCTGATCGGAACGATGCTCGGCGCATTCTGCGTTCGTTATCGGGAAAACTGCACAGGATATTCACCGCCGTCGCCATCGTTGATCCCGCCGGACCTGGTTTGAATGAGATCGAAACGGTAGTCGTGGAAATGCGCGGCTATACCGACGGCGAGATCGAAAATTACCTCGCCTCAGGCGAGTCTGAGGACAAGGCTGGGGCTTATTCGATTCAGGGGCAGGGAAGTGATTTGATCAAATCGATTTGCGGCGATTATCTCGCCGCGGTGGGTATGCCTCTGCGGCGGATTGCCCGTTATCTCCAGAGCCGCGGCTTATCGGTCGCGGATGTTGAGAAACTTTACACTGAAAAACCTTTCATGAACTGGCAGAAATTTGCCTGATCAGTCGTTCATCGCAAGCCTCGGGAACTTCTCGACATGCTAGTTTATACCTCTCGGCCGCCCGTCCCATAATCTGTGCGGCAGCAGGCGCGCCTTCCGCGCTCGTTCTCCGAAAAAACTTCCGACTTCGGAAGCTACAAAAGCACGTCGGGGTGTTTCTCGCGGGAATTCCCGGATACATTCCGGGTATCAAGCCCGAGAGATCAACACCCCGTGTGTACGGATTACGGTTTTCCGTCAGCGACGCGTTCCGGCCGATTGGCCAGAATCAGTTCCGATCCCTGACAGAGGTGATTTTTCCACGACGCGGGTTCGTGCTTTTAGCCAAAGCGCGCCAACTCTGACAAAAAAATGGCAGAGCGGCAAAGCAGCGTCTCGAACGCTGAGCCGGTTCATGCCCTCGACGAATTCGCGAAATTTAATCGGCAGGCGACGCAAGCCTGTTAACTGCCGATTTCTGGCCGTGGTAAACGGATTTTGTTCGAGTACTCAAAACAAAGTTTCCGCAGATTCTTCAGAACTCTACACGTGCACAATGGTACAAAGCTTGCTGATGCGATTCGCAAGCTATGAAACAATCAACCACATGTAATAGTCCGGATCAGAACTGGCATTGGCCGGAAAAAACCTGGTTCCGCGAACGCCTAAATGCTATCAAGGCTCGCGAGCAGGAGACGCGTCAGAAAGTTACGACGGATCATGCCACAACTGAACCGATTGACTCGAGCACGAGCGCCAAAAGCGATCCGAAGAACGAGTAAGCGGTCGGCATTACGGCCCTAGCCGAGCGCGCCATCGCTTTTCGCGCCAGCGCATTTTCCTTGTGTGATTTTTCTCAACCCGTTTCTTCTTCATGTCAGCGCGTCCACGTCAGCTCCGATTCTCTGCACATTGAACGTCGCAAAAATTTTGTTAGCCAATAGAACCCCGCGGCCGCGTCCGTAATCGGTTCTGCGCGTTTCGGCGGCTCCGCTCTGCAGCGGCTCTTCATAGCTTGCATTTTCGTCGATGCAGATGTAATCGATTTCAGATTTCACAAAGCGTGGAGGACATTTCGATGGCGCATGCGGCGACTGAACAAAGCTGGGATCTAGAAGCCGATGTCGTGATAATCGGATCAGGCGCAGCCGGGCTGCCCGCGGCGATTAATGCGGCCGACGGCCGCGCCTCAGTGATTGTCGTGGAGGCCAATTATGACATCGGCGGGCACGCGATCATCAGCGGTGGTAATGTTCCCCTCGGTGGCGGCACCAGCGCGCAAAATAAGTACGGCATCAAAGACTCGCCCGACACGGTCTTTTCCGATCTTACCGATTGGACCATTGTGCAGCCGAATGGCTGGCCAGATTATCGCTATAACGATCGCGCGGTCATGCGCGCCTTCGCGGATCATTGCGCGCCCACGTTCGAGTTTCTGTTGGAAAACGGCGTCAAGTTCAAGGATATCCCACCGGACAATCAAGGCGGCCACAATATCGGCAATTCGGCGCCGCGCGAGAATCACGCGTTCTGGACCAAAGGGGCCGGCCCCGAAAGCCCGAACAATCGCGCCGGAACGGGAGTCATTCGTCCACTGGAAAATAGCGCGCGGGCTAAAGGTGTGCGATTTCTACTGAGTTACAAAATGGCGTCGATCATCCG
>JBIOXP010000639.1:0-3017 GCA_044869705.1 Binatia bacterium
CTACGGGACAATTTTTATCATTATGCTCGCTCACGTGATCAGCTGGATTGCTTATGGCACGCGCACGACCAACAGCGTCATGATCCAAATCCATCGTGAATTAGAAGAGGCGGGAAAAGTCGCGGGCGCATCGACCCCGCGGGTGCTTTGGAAAATCGTCTTGCCGTTGATTGCGGCGGGCATCGTCAATAGTTGGATCTGGATCGGCATGCTCTCGTATCGCGAGGTCACGATGGCGTTGACCCTCTACACCCGCAACAACGTCGTGATCTCGACGATCGTCTGGCAATTTTGGAGCAGCGGCTGGATTCCTCAAGTTGCGGCGCTCGGCGTGATCTTGATTCTGTTCGCACTTATCGTGGTCGGCAGTGTCAGACTGGCCCTCGCCAGATTTGGCGAGGTTGGATCAGCAACCTAAAAAGCGAGGGAGGCAATTATGAACTTCAAGACGGTCGTGCTCATCGGTTTTGTTTTACTTCTTCCCTCGCTAGCTTCAGCCGAGGAAGAGTTCGATTTTCCGGTGGCAGCGTCATCCAAGGTGCTGGGCTACGCGCCGCTTTGGGTCGCCGCGGGCAAGGGCTTTCTCAAACACGAAGGGCTGAACTCTGAAGTGACGGCAATGCGCGGCACCGCGCCCGCGATGCAGGCGTTGATCTCCGATTCGATCCATGTGGCGCTGGCCGCCAACGACGGCCCCATCGGGCTGGTCGAACAAGGAGCGGACATCACAATGATCGCTTGCGGCAGCAAAACTACTCATATGATCATGGGCGGGAAAGCATTCAAGAGCTATGAGGATCTGCGCGGCGCGACCATCGGTTCATCGACCCTGACTTCCGGCACGGCATTTCTCCTGAGGCGCGTACTCAAAACCAAAGGCCTCGAATATCCCCGCGATTATAAACTCGTCAATGTCGGCGGCAGCGGTCCGGCGTTCACGGCTCTCGGCACGGGAAATATCGCTGCCGCGATTCTCGCCGTGCCGATTAATTTTCGCGCTCAGGAAATGGGCTTCAATTTGATCGGCAAGGTCACCGATATTTTTCCAAACTATCTTTTGTCGAGTTTTTCGGTGCGGCGCGGGTGGGCAGAGGCGCATCGCAACGAGGTCGTCCATTTTCTGAAGGCGGTGCTCCAAGCGCGAAAGTGGCTCGAAGAGAACCGAGAGGCCGGCGCCGAGTTCCTGGCGAATGACCTCGGGATCAAGCCCAAACTGGCGCGCAAGGGATTGGACTACTACTTGGAAAACCGAGCGTGGGAACCGGATTTGAGCATCGATATGGACGGGTTGAAAACTGTAGTCGACATCTATGCAGAGCAGGCAAAGCTGCCGGGCGGCCCGCCCAATCCGGAAAAGTATCTCGATATGAGCTACCTGCACCAGGCCTGGAAAGAATTGGGCTGGAAATGACATCAGCTTGCGGAACGAGGTGAACCGACGATGAGAATGCTCAAACCCGGGCTTTTATTGTTTATCGTTGTTGCCGCCATTCAGTGTTCCTCGGCAGGGGCGGAAGAGTCTTACAAAGGCAAGACGCTGCGCTTTGTCGTGGGGCAGGCGCCCGGCGGCGGTTACGATACCTATGTGCGCACGATCGCGCGCCATATCAGCAAACACATTCCCGGCAATCCATCTACAGTCGTCGAAAACATGGAAGGGGCGGGCAGCTTGATCTCCGCCAATTATATCTACAAACAGGCGAGCCATGACGGTCTGACAGTAGTGATCTTCAATAACTCGCTGGTGGTACAAAAGGGCCTTGGCGATCCGCGCATCGGAATCGATTTTCGCAAACTCGGCTGGGTGGGCGCGCCCAGCGTCGGTGTGCCGGTCTGCATGGTCATGGGCTTTACCGGGCTAAAAACCCTGGACGACGTTCTCAAGTCAAAAACGCCTCTCAAGGCCGGCGCGACGCGGGCCGGCTCGGCTGGCTACGACATGCCGCTCATTCTCAACAAAACGCTTGGAACGAAATTCGAGGTGGTCAGCGGATTTACCGGCACGGCGACCACAAGGGTGGCGCTACAGAAACATGAGATCAACGCCTTTTGCTCGCAGTGGGAATCTATGCGCGTGACCGCTCGCGCCATGTTGGACGCCTCCGGCGATAACAAGCTGATTCCGTTCATCATCAGTGAACGCTGGGACGATCCCGAAGTGAAAGATTTGCCGCTGTTCAAGGACGCGATCAAGGATCCGGAAAAATACGCGATCTTTCGCGCCTGGGCGTCGCAAATGGATTTTCAGCGGCCATTTACGGTTGCCCCGGGAACGCCCAAGGAGCGGCTGGCAATCCTACGTCAGGGCCTCGCGGAGACGCTTAAAGACCCGGAGCTGCTGGCCGAGGCGAAAAAATCCCGGCTCGTTATTATCCCGGTGTCCGGTGAGAAAACCGAAAAACTTGTCGATGAGATCCTTTCGATCTCGCCGGAGATCAAGCAGAGCTTGGCGTTTCTTGTGCGCAAGCACGGCGAATGATGATTGATTCGACCACTGCTCGCTCGTTCGGGCAAGCTTTCGGCCATTTGGGTTAAGATCTTTCCGAATCATGGAACTCACCAGACGGACTGCTTTTCGCACCTTTCAAATTCCGAAAGTCGAGTGGAGCTGGATCCCGCTCAGTCTCCTTGTCGGGTCACTCGCCATTCTGCTCGCCTATCCTCTGGCGTTGCTGTTCATAAAAAGCTTCGTGGTCAGCCGTCCCGGTCAGCCGAATGTGTGGGCGATCAGCGGTTGGCTCGAAGCGTTTACCGACGCGAATCTTGCGGTTGCCATCGGCAATACTTTTTATCTCGCGTTGCTCAGGGTCGTCATTACGACGGTGCTGGCGATCTTTTTCGCCTGGGTGGTGACCCGAACCGATACACCGCTGAAAGGATTCATCGAAATCGCGCTTTGGCTCGGCTTTTTCTTGCCGCTGCTGCCCATGACAATGGGCTGGATTCTGCTCCTCGACCCCTACAACGGCCTAATCAACAAGCTTCTCATGAAGGTGTTCGCTCTCGCACAGCCGCCG
>JBIOXP010000640.1:0-13603 GCA_044869705.1 Binatia bacterium
AGGGCATAGGCTTTCGCGAATCGGCTGCACGGAAGTTTTAGCTATTTTTCCATCCTGCTTCGCTGGATGGCGCTTGCGAGTTTCAGCGATTCAATCCAACCGTTCCAAACAAAAGTTATGGTTTAGCCGGTTGCGAAGCCGACGCCAGTTTGCCGTCCCGTAGCGCGATCTGGCCTTTCCGCGAAAAATCAACGGATTCGCCGAGAATGCGCGCCGCTTCTTGGGGCGCGTGGAAGCCCGTTGAGTTTTCTGCCTCAACGAAATCCAGATAGAACTGCGCCTTGCGCTGAAAGTCCTGCGCCGTCGCCAAGTCCTTGTCGCTTTTGCCCGCGCCCTTTGCCGCTTTTAAATCTTTGATCAAATCCATCAAGGCATCCATCGCCACATTGCGCAGTTTGAAGGTGCGCTCTTGAATCGCCTCGACTCGCGCCTTGAGCTCTTCCTCGGGCCACTTGTGGCAAGTCTGGCAGGCGCGATTGATGTTAAGCACGGGGCTCCGCACATGGTGATCGCTGATCTTGAGCGCGCCCTCGCGCTTGTACGGCATATGGCAGTCGGCACAAGTCACCCCGGAGCGCGCGTGGATGCCTTGGTTCCACATCTCGAACTCCGGATGTTGCGCCTTGAGCACTGAAGCGCCGGTATCGGCGTGCGTCCAATCCTTGAACTGCGCCTCGTCGTAGTACGCCTGAATATTCTCGACCTTGAGACCTTTTGCCCACGGATAGACAAGCCGTTTTTCCGGTCCCTTGAAATAATATTCAACGTGGCACTGGCCGCAAACGTAAGCGCGCATCTCCTGACGCGTCGCCTGCTTGTTCACATCATAGTTTTGGATTCCTTGCGAAGCTTTCAGGGCCGCGATTCCCTCGATAAAACCGGGCCGGGTAACCCGCAATTGCAAGTTGCCTGGATCGTGGCAATCGATGCACGACACCGGATGCGAGACCAGCTTGCGCGCCTCGGAAAAAGGCATCTGATTGAAGTTCTCGAAGCCTTTGATGAGATCGCCGTTTCCTGCCTTTTTGTAGGGAACGTACACCGACGCATGGCATTGAATGCAGGTCCCGGGTTGCTTTACGACTTGCTGTCGTTCCGTATACGTCTGATCATCGAGCATGTACGCGTGACCGCGCTCCTCACGAAAATCTTTGGCGAAGGCGTATCCCGCCCACATCACCTTCAGCCGCGGATCCTCCTCGATCTTCGACTGAGCGACGACCGAGCGCGGATCGGCTTTCGTGGGCGTCCGCTCCATTGCTTCGCTGCCGCCGTAGCGCGTGCGCACCTGGTCCACGGTTCGTTTGTAGTCGTCATATTGGAGCGGAAAGTTCTTGCCCCAGACCGCCGGATCTTCGGTATCATCGGTGAGCTCGACGACCCGATAGAATGGATTTTTCGCTTCCTGCTTGCGCTCGAAGATGTTCATCAGCAAGCCCACACCAACGATGGTCGCGAGCACCGCCACGCCCACGATGGCAAAAAAGATCAACCGCCGACGACTGGTCGAATCGGAGTTACGAGTTTCAGCCATGGGTTTCTCCTAAACAAAACATGGAATACTGGAATGTTGGAGTACTGGAGTATTGGAGTATTGGGCTTGCAAACCATCGTTCCAACATTCCATCACTCCACCATTCCAACTTTCTTCATCTTCACTGCAGATGCCCGACCGAGTTATGACAGCGCAGGCAGGCGAGCTGCCCAGAGCTCGAAACAGGATGCGTTGCTTCAATGGCATCAACGATTTCTCCATGGCAGTTGCGACACGCTTGCTCGGTGATGTCACGGCTGTGCGGCTTGATCTGAATATTGTCCTCATAGCCGCCGGTGGTGAAAAAGAATGAATGCCAGAAGCCATTTGATGCTTTCACGCTGTATTTGGCGATGAGATTTGCCGGGGTGTGACAGCTATTGCAGGTCGCAACGGAGCGGTGCGACGATTTCAACCAGCCGTCAAACTGTTCGCGCATCACGTGGCAATTGGCGCAGGCCGCGGGATCGTCCGTTAGATACGACCAGCCTTTGGCGTAGGCGAATGTATAGATCCCTATGCCGAAGGCAACGCCGATGATCATTCCGAGCACGATGCCGTAGGCGGTTCGAATCCTCATGCTTGTTTTTTTTCCCGTCTCACAAGTCACGCCTATTCGTCAGTTATTTCGCTGCGCGCCCGTAGAGAGCCACCAGCCGAGCGACCAGGACAGCGAGGAAAAGCTGACCGCCGACTGCTTCGACAATGGCAAGTCCACGCGCGACATCCGAGCGTGGTACGATGTCGCCGTAGCCGAGCGTCGCCAGCGTAATAAAGCTAAAGTAAAGCGCGGTCATGCGACTGAACTCAGTGCCGGCCGAAAAGCTTCCCGGTCCGAGTTGCTCGATCGCCCAGTAGAACACACCGAAAAAAATTCCCGCCAGCATGTAGGCACTCAATGCCGCGTACAGATGCTCTGCATCGATCGACTCGCCCGACAAAGCAAAGCGTAATGCCGCCGCGGCCCCGAAGAGCGCGATCGCTATCCACAGACCGAGTGTTATCGCTGAAAGCGCCGGATGCTGAAGCCAGCCAGTCACTTCACGCGCCAACCATGTCAAGACGGTAAGAATGAGCAGAGTCCATCGACGGGCGCCGCTGCGCACGGGCATAACAGCCGCAACGAGACTGGCAGCTAGAAATAAGTCAATCAGAGCTCCGGTAAATTGCAGCGCGGTCAAAATAGGCGCCGCAACCATCGTAGAAAGAAGCGTGTAAAACAAAATCGTATAGCGTCTGGACAAGTAAGCACGCGCAAGCGGTCGAAGGTGCGCTGTGTCGTAGTGCATCGCTTCGCTCATTGCGGCACCGTTTCCGGCATGAAGTAAAACAAGAACGCTAGAATGACGTATACCGTCGTCAGTTGAACGCCCTTATACCAATTGGAGCGCCCATCTGCTGACACCATCGCGCCAATCAAAATCGCGAGAAACATGGCGCCCAGCTCTGCCCTGCCGAAGGAAAGCGCGAGGGGAGCCGGCGCGACGATATAACTTGCAAGCACCAACACGGGCGCGACGAAAAGCGCGATCTGGATACAACTGCCGAGCGCAATTCCGACAGTAAGGTCCATCTTGTTCTTCCGTGCCATCGCGATGGCCGAGCCGCTTTCGGCAGCTCCGCCAACCACCGCGAGAATCACGATGCCGATAAAAGTCTGCGACATCCCCAGGGCTTTACCGGTGCCTTCGGCCGCGCCGACCAATATCTCGCTCATCCAGGCGGCTAACACCGATGCTAAGATGAGGCCGCCGACGGCCTTCGTAATCCCCCACTGCTCCCCCGCACTCTGCGGTTCTTCGTGTTCTGCCGCAGCGACGGCGCTGGAAAAAAATTCCGGGTGCGTTTTTAGCATGAACACAAGATAGAGAGCGTAGGCGACCAAAAGGACGACGGCCATGCCCAAATTCAAAAGCTCCTCCTGCCGCGGCGCGGCTTGCGCAGCAAAAAAGCGATTGAAAGTGCTCGGCACCACCAGGCTTATGACTGCGGTAAGCATCATCGTGCTATACAGCCGCGAGGCTGCTGGATTGTAGTCCTGGCTGTGATAACGCAGGCCGCCAAGAAAAAAAGCGATTCCCAAGGCAAGCAGAAGATTCGCCAGAATGGCCCCGATCAGCGAAGCGCGCACCATATCGAACAAGCCGGCCTTGAGTGCAACCATCGCGATAATCAGTTCCGGCGCGTTGCCGAAGGTCGCGTTCAGCAATCCGCCGATAGCATCGCCGGTGCGGACCGAGATGTGCTCGGTGGACTCGACAATCAGGTGAGCGATGGGAATGATCGCCAGACAAGCGGTAAAAAATACCCAGGTGTATGCTTGCGGCGCGAGATGTTCCAGTGCCGCAGCGACCGGTACGAAAATGAAAAGCCAGTTAATGCTCATCAGAGCTTTCTCGGCGCCGCCTTCCTGTCACGAACCCGCAAAACGACGGTCGGAACGGGATGATCCCGACAGCAGTTAGAAATAGCGGCGGTCCACGTCCTTGATCATTGTGCGTAAATGTTTGGCCAAAAACCCGCATGCGTTTCGGTAGAAGCTCAGCGCGAAAGCGGGCCGTTCGACGAGTAATTTCTCGAGCGGATCGAAGGGGATGCGCAAAACGGTACTCGCTTCTCTCGCACGCGCCGATCCGGGCCGTTTGCCGCGCCTGAAAAACGCCACTTCTCCGAAGGCCTGACCGCTACCGATGGTTACAATCGCCATTTCTTTTCCGGTCGGCACCATATCGATCGTCCCCATCTCCACGACAAAGATCGCGTCCGCTTCATCTCCCTCATTGAACACAAACTCGCCCTGCCGGTACTTTGTCGGCGTCGCAATCCCGATGAGGCTGGCGATGTCTGCATCTGTGGCATCCTCGAACAGGTAAATGCGGTTGAGAAGTCTCTGTCCATCCATGGCTACCCCCTTTTCATGATATCTGTCACTGCCAACCGCCGCCGAGGGCGCGATAGAGCTGGACGACAGAGTTCAGTTCGTCCCCGCGGGTACGGGCAAGCAACAATTGTTGGTCGAAGAGCTGTTGGTCCGCGATCAAGACCTCGAGGTAATTCGCCAATCCCGTGTCGTAGCGTCGGCGCGAGAGACGGGCAGCGTTTTGCAGCGATCGCACTCCTTCCTCCTGCTCGACGCGCGCTTCCCGGAACTTCTCAATCGCCACGAGCGCGTCCGCCACATCGCGAAAGCCGTTTTGCGCTGCCTTCTCGTATTGAGCTAAGGCTTGGTCGAAGCGAGCTTTCGTGACTTCGTAATTAGAAAATATGCGCCAGCCCTGAAAAATGGGTTGTACCAGCCCGCCCGAGACGGCCCAGAGCGCGGCACGTTTGTCGGCGATTTTCGAGAATTCGCCAGTTTCAGTGCCGAGCATCGCATTGAGTGAAAAACTCGGGAAAAAAAGCGCCTTCGCGGCGCCGATGTTGGCATTGGCCGCAACCAGCAACTGCTCCGCGCTCTGCACGTCCGGACGGCGCTCTAACAGCGCCGCCGGCAAGCCCGCCGGAACTGTCGGCGGTTGATATTGATCGACCAGAACGGCCCCTCGTGGAATCGCGCCTGGATTGCGCCCGAGAAGAAAATTGAGAAGATTCTCTTGAATGGCGATCCGGCGCTCGAGATCCGGAATCACTGATGCGGTGCGCGCGCGGTTGGCAGTCGCCTGGTCCACTTCGAGTTGGTTAGAAACTCCGCCGGAAACCCGCTTACTGTAAAACTGAATGGTATCGTCGTTAATCTGCAGTGTGCGGCGCGATATTTCGAGCTCTAAATCGAGCTCGCGCAAAGTGAAATAAGTTTGGGCGACGTCGGCAACGAGAGCGATGTAAACGGCGCGCCGATCCATTTCCGTCGCGTAATAAACCGCGGTGGCGGCTTCGGTCTCGCGCCGAATCCTGCCGAAGACATCGAACTCCCAGGCCAGGCCGAAACCGGCAACCCAGTTTTGAAAATTCCGGCTGGTGGAGACTGGCGCAGGATCGCTCACGCGCGACACCTGTTGCGCATTGCCGCCGGCATTCACGTTAATTTGCGGATAGAAGAACGACCGCGCGATGCCGATCTGGGCGCGAGCTTCCTCCATCCGCGCGACCGCCGTGCGCAAATCGTAGTTATTGCCCAACGCCACTCGAGTAAGCTCTTGAAGCACCGGATCCTGGAAAAGCTCCCACCAGGGAAGATCTGCAAGCGACTCCGCCGTCGGCGGAGTCGCTCCACCACGGTGGCTATCGGGAACCAGTACGGGCGGGCGGCGATAGTCAGGACCGAGGGTACATCCGGTTAGCAGAAGAAATCCAAAGATGCTTATCGCAGTTCGCCTCATCTCAATGCGCTCCCTCGTGTGACGGCATCGCCGGGACGACAGTTGGGATGGGTTTCTTTTTCCGGCCGAGACCTTCGACGAAGGCGAAGTTTCCTGGAATGAGGAAAACGCCGAGAAAAGTAGCGACGAGCATGCCCCAGAAGACGGCGGTGCCCATGACGTTCTGCGCGCCGGCCCCCGCACCGCTGGCGATCATCAGCGGCACGACGCCGAGAATGAAAGCGAATGCCGTCATGAGGATCGGCCGAAAACGCAATCGGGCCGACTCCAGAGCGGCATCTTGAACAGACATGCCTTCTTCATATTTGGCCTTCGCGAATTCGACGATCAGGATCGCGTTCTTCGCGGCGAGGCCGATCAGCATGATATTGCCGACCTGAACATAGACGTTGTTGTCGTAGCCCATCAGCCAGACGCCGAAGAACGAGCCCAAAGCAACCAGAGGGGAGCCCAGCAAAACGGCCCACGGCAGGCGCCAACTCTCATACATCGCAGCGAGCAACAGGAAAACGAACACGATGGCGAGGACAAATGTCGGTCCCGCGGGCGGCGCAACTTTTTCCTGGTACGAGAGACTCGAGTAGGCAAAGCCCAATTCCCTGGGCATCGTCTGTTTGAAAACATCTTCGAGCGCCGCCAAAGCCTGGCCGGAAGTGTAGCCGCGGCCTGGCACGCCGTTGATTTCCACGGAGCGGAACAGGTTGAAGCGAACCGTGATCTCGGTTCCACCTTCGGAGGTTATGTTGATGAGAGTAGCGAGCGGGATCATCGTGTTGGTGGTGCGGCTGCGAACATAAATGTCGCCGATGTCTTTGGGCTTGCGGCGGTAGTCGGCCTCGGACTGCACATAGACGCGGAACAGACGGCCGAAGCGGTTGAAGTCATTCACGTAGGTGCCGCCCATGCTTGCGGATAAGGCCTGAAACACTTCGTTGATCGGCACACCGAGCTTACGCGCCTTCTCGCGGTCGAGGTCTACCTTCACTTGCGGATAGCGGGGATCGAAGGAAGTGAAGAGATTGGCCAGTTCGGGCCGCTTACGCGCCGCGTCGAGAAACTGGCGGGTGGCGTCGCCGAGCTGTTGCACGGTGAGCGTGCCACTGCGGTCCTGCAACAGAAAATTAAAACCGGCGGACGCGCCAAATCCCGAGATCGTCGGAATGTTGAAAGGAAAGACGATCGCCTCGGGTATGTTCGCCACCTGCCGCTGCACATTCGCCATGATGCCCCGCACATGGAGCGCGTCGGAATGACGGTCTTCCCACGGCTTCATACGGACGAAAATCGTACCGAAGTTGGGTTGATAGGTGCTGGTGACCACGCCGTAGCCGCCAATCGTGGAGAAAGAGTCGACTCCTTCAGTCTTGGTCAGGATCTTCTCGACTTGTGATAATACATTACCCGTGCGTTCGAGAGACGCGGCGGGCGGGAGCGTGACGTTGACACCGAAGATTCCTTGATCCTCTTCGGGGATGAAGCCCGCGGGCAGCGCGCCGCCGAAAAGGCCGGCGCCAACGGCCACCACGGCGACGATGACGATGGTAAGAATCGCACGTCGCACCAGGAGCCGTGCGCCACCGATATAGGCGTTAGTGGTGCGATCAAAGACGCGGTTGAACCAGCCGAAAAATTTACCGAGCGGCCCCCTGGCCGGCCCATGGTGCGCCTTGAGCAGCATCGCCGAGAGTGCAGGCGCGAGCGACAGTGCGCTGAAAGCGGAAAGCAGCACCGAAATCGCGATGGTCAAGGCGAATTGCTTGTACATCTGTCCGGTCAGGCCGCCCAGGAAGGCGACCGGGATGAAGACGGCTGAAAGAATCAGGGCGATGCCGACAACCGGAGCTGAGACTTCCTTCATCGCCTGGATGGTCGCTTCCTTCGGGTTCATCCCGTGCTCGATGTGGTGCATCACCGCTTCGACCACGACGATGGCGTCGTCCACGACGATGCCGATGGCCAGCACCAAACCGAACATCGAGAGAGTGTTAACCGAGAAGCCGAGCATCGGGAAAAAAATGAACGTGCCGATGAGCGACACGGGCACGGTGAGCAGCGGAATGATCGTCGCGCGCAGGTTTTGCAGGAAGATAAAAACCACCAGCGTCACCAGGATGATCGCCTCGATAAACGTGTGGACAATGCCGTCGATGGAAGCTTCCACTGCGGGCGTCGTATCGTAAACGATCTTGTAGTCCATGTCGGGCGGAAACAGCGCTTTCGCCTGGCGCAGGGTCTCATAGATCGCTTCGGAGGCCTTGAGCTGGTTGGCACCCGGCAGCAGGTAGACGGCCATCGTGCCGGACGGATTGCCGTCGAGCCGTCCAAAGGAGTCGTAATTCTGCGAGCCCAGCTCGGCGCGTCCGACGTCTTTGACGCGGATCTGCGCGCCGGTTTCAGTCTGACGGAGAATGATGTTCTCAAACTCCTCAGGGTTGACGAGCCGGCCCGGGGCGCTCACGGTATAGGTAAATTCTTGATCTTTTGGTGAAGGCGCGGCGCCGACGCGCCCGGCGGGAGCTTGCAAGTTCTGCTCTTTGATTGCCGAGATCACATCGGAAGGCGTGAGCGCGAGTTTGGCCAACTTGTCGGGGCGCAGCCAAATGCGCATGCCATAATCCGCGCCGCCGAAAAGATCGACCTGGGCTATGCCGGGTATTCGTAGCAGCTGATCGCGGAGATTGATGCCGCAATAGTTGGTCAAAAAGTTCGCGTCGTAGCTGCCTTTGGGCGAGTAGACGGAGATGAGCATCAGAATGCTCGGGCTCTGCTTTTTGACGGTGACACCCTGCTGAACCACTTCCTGGGGTAGGCGCGCTTGAGCCGAAGAGACCCGGTTCTGCGTCAACACGTTTGCGGTATCCTGATCAACACCGACCTCGAAGTTGACGTCGAGCTGCATGCGGCCATCGCTGGTGTTCGATGATTTCATGTAGATCATCTTGTCGACGCCGTTCACTTCCTGCTCGATGGGAGTTGCCACCGACTGCTCGACCGCAACCGCGGAAGCACCGGGGTAGGTGGCCGTGACGCGGATGGAAGGCGGCGCCAGGAATGGGTACTGCTCGATCGAAAGACCCTTGAGGCTAAACAGTCCCATCAGAACCATCAGGATAGAAATAACGATTGCGACGATGGGCCGGCGGATAAAGAAGTTTGCCATGGCCTATTTCCCCTCTACTCCCTTGGCTTTGCTCTCGGCCGGCGGCGCGTTTAGACCAACGGAACTCTTCTCTTCTGGCTTTCGGGTCTTGACGCTAACCTGCACGCCGGGCTTCACTCTTTGAATCCCTTCCACGATAACCTTTTCCCCCGGCTTAAGCCCCGAATCGATGATCCAGAGATTGCCGACCCGTTCGCCGGCTTTCACCATGCGCTGCTCCACCGTAGCATCCGGCTTGACGACCATGACGCTGTAGAGCCCTTGAATCTCCTGCACGGCGAGTTGCGGCACAAGTACGGCATCCTCCTTGACGTCGGTTACGAACCGGGCTTTCCCATACTGGCCTGGGCGCAGAATGCGCTCAGGATTAGGAAAGCTAAACTGCCCCGTCAGGGTGCCCGTGCTAACGTCCACCGCCCGTTCAATCGCATCGAGACGACCTTTATGGTTAAATGTGGTTCCGTCTGCAAGAATCAACTCGACGCCGAATTTTTTCTCAAGGGACTTATCTTTGTCGGCGCCGGCCCGAGCGAGTCTGAGATATTCCGCCTCGGCGATCGCGCAACGGAACAGGATCGGGTTGATCTGCGAGATCGTGTTGAGCAGGGTATTTTCACCGCGTCCCACCAAGCTGCCGACTTTCTTCTGCGTTGTGCCGATCAGTCCGTCGACGGGGGCAGTGATCGTGGTGTATGCGAGATCGAGTTTCGCCTTATCCACCAGCGCATCGTAAGCGGTAACCTGAAAGCGTGCGGCCTCTTGCGCGGACAACGCGTTATCCAGCTCCTGCTGACTGACCGCTTTTTCCGCGGCGAGCGGTTTATAGCGGTCCACATCGTTGTTGGTCTTGTCGAGGCGAGTTTTGGCAGTCGATAAGTTGGCCTGAGCTTGAGAAAGCGCCGCTTGAAACGGTTGTGGGTCGATCTTGTATAGGATTTGCCCTTTCTTCACGAATGAGCCTTCCGTAAAGTCCGTGGAAATCAGATAGCCCTCCACACGAGCGCGAATCTCAACATCCTCTGAACCGAGCGTGCTCCCGACGAGCTCAATGTAGATCGGAACATCTTTTTGCATGGCCTGTGCAACTGTGACTTCCGGCGGAGGCGGCGGGGGCGGTTCTTTTTTTGAGCACCCAGCAATTGCAGCTAAGCTGACAAGAAAAGCGAGAGGCGCTGCCCATACTCTCGACCGGCCGCGAATCGACCTGACAATTTCAAGCTTCACGTGATCCTCCGGGAAAGGCACTAACAGTGCGATCTGTCATCGCTGCAGAATCAAATTTGCCGGGCTTATTCCAAACGAATTGAACATCAGAGAACACGAGCTTCTTATCGAAACCGTAAAATTCTTTATATTGGACTTTGGTCCAATGACTCGGAGAGGAGACGCAGCGTTGGTAAACCACAACCCAGTTCGCCTATTATGCCGATGTTCGTTCAAAAGGTTTTTATGTCGCTCACTTCGCAGGATTTCTGAGCTTGCTGTAATCGGCGGTCGGTGGGATGGAAAATATCACCCTTATACTGTTGCCTTTGAAAACTCTCCAGAATGCGTACCCAGATCTGACAGTCCCAACCGAGTCTCTTCCAATACTCTAAGCCGATCCGATCCGCCTCGAGCTCTTTTTCCGTCGGATAGTTATACAACCTGACATACCAAGGCAGCCCGATATTTTGACCCGAGGCGCCAAAAGAGAAATTGCCACCGGTGAACCACCGTAATACCTTTTGATTCACATGATCGGCCGTCTCGTGTGCAATCTCGTGAGCGATGGTCTGCCTGAGCAGCCAGAGGGAACCCGTATGATTCAATGCCCGCGCTGCAAGTTTGTAGTTGATATAGATTGTCCGATTGCCGATGCTCATGCCCAATAAATCTTGGCGCGGAAAATCAGAAAGGAAGAACTGGTATTTGGAAAAATTATCGCGGTCCTCAGTGATCAGCACTACCTGCGCCGCTTCATTTCGGACTAATTCTCTGACGCGATCGTCGACCACATCGGGAATCTTTATCTGTATGGAACACCCGACCAGCACGAACCAAAGGGTCAGCGTTAGGAAAAATACAACAGCCTCTCGCGCTCTCTTGCTCGGCTCTCGTATCATTTTATGATTTGCCCGCTTCGAGCCAGGCGCGCGCTTTGACGAGCTCCGTGGGAAGGAAATATTCGACTGCGGCAGCACGAAATCCCTTGGCGAGAAAAGCGCAAACCAGATCGCGCCACTGCTCATCGCCGACCACAGCGATCTTGGTAATATCCTGATCATGCTGCGTCATAAAGCTGATGTCGCCCCAATTTTCGTCACGCTTCCAGCCACGAAAATCATCGAGCGTGAATAGGGCACTGATTTTGCCGCAGCGCTGAATCGCGCGGAGAGCGGCTGTTTGGATCTGCGCGATTTCAGTCTTCTCGAGCTCACCGCTAATTTTTACGCTGATGATTGGACCGCCGGCGTCAACAATTGTAAACGGCATTTTGCCTCCCGGATTCCGTTTGCTCGATAGAACGAAAAAATTGCCTGACACCATAGCCGAGCGTCTTTGTTGCGATTTACGTCCTGGAACTCTTGTTCCCTTTACGATTTGCGATCATTACTTGCCGATCGACAGAAGCGCAACAATCACCGGACCCCACGCAGTCAGCAAGATATTGCCGACGGCGTAGGGCACCGTGTAACCCAAAGCCGGGAGTTTACTGTCGGCTTCGTCCTGAATGGCGCGCAGCGCAGCGGTCATGGTGCCGGCGCCCGAACACGCGCCCAGCAGAATGACCGGGTTCATTTTCAAAACATATCGACCGAATAAAATCGTCACAAAGTGCGGCAGAATCGATGCGACGAAGCCGACGAAAACCAGGCTTACGCCGGACTTCTGCAGGCCGGAAATAAAAGTTGGCCCTGCCGTCAAGCCGACGACCCCGATGAACACGCTCAAACCGACGGTATCGAAAACCCACATCGCAGCTTCGGGTATACGGCCGAATGCCAGGAACACCGAACGAAGCCAACCGAAGACAAGCCCCATGATCAGCGCGCCACCGCTTGCGGTAAGCGTAATCGGCAACCCGGCAATCGTAACCGAGAGAAGACCGACAAGGCCGCCGATAAAAATGCCGGTCCCAACAAAAATCATGTCCGTTGCACTGCTCGGCCAGTCGGCATAACCGAGCACCACCACGGCGCGATCGACATCGCGTTTGGCGCCCATCAGGCCAAGCACGTCCCCACGGTCGAGCCGAGTCGTAGACGTGATCGGAATCTCCTCTCCGGTGCGCGTCAATCTGCGCAGAAAAACACCGCGAAACTTCGTCTGCCAAGGTTCCGACTTCGCCAATTCTGGCAATGGCTGGCCGACGAGTCGCCGGTTCGTCAGCACCACATCCACTACCTGCAGCGGAAAATCGAGCAGCTCTTTGTCGTCCACCTCAGGACCGACGATGCTACTTTGCTCGACCAAAACTTCGGCTCTCGCCATCACTGCAATTACGTCATTGCGTTCGATGACCGTGCTAGGTTCGGGGTCGAGGATCGAGTTTCCGCGGCGGACGCGTTGAATGAACACACGCACTTCTTTGGGCATCGCCTCGAGCTCCGCAACGGTTTTAGTGACGAGCTGTTCGTTTGTCACTCGATAGGCACGCACATCGAAAGTACGGGAGGGTGAAATGATTCCGGGCTGTGCCTCCGGCCTGCCAGAGATCTGCGCCTGCATTTTCTTGGCTTCTTCCTTGAGATTCACTCCCATCAATTTGGGTCCGATTTTGGGCAGGAACCACACCACTGCCGTGGTGCCGACGAGATAAGTGACCGCATAGGCGACCGGAATATTATTTTGCAGAGCCGTCTTGGCATCCGCCGAAATCGCCAGGCGATTGATCGCATCTCCCGCCGTGCCGATTACGGTCGACTCGGTGAAAGCTCCGGCGAGCAGCCCGGCAGCGGTGCCGATATCGTAGCCGAACAGTTTCGCCGCCACGTAGGCGGCGATCAGACAGGTAGTACACAAGACGAACGTGAGCGCCATCTGCGGCAGTGCATCGCGCTTCAGCCCGCGGAAAAATTGCGGCCCTACTTTGTAGCCGGTGGTAAACAAAAAGAGATCGAAAAAGACCGTTTTGACCAGTCCCGGTACTTTGATATCGAGCTGTCCGATCAACACGCCGGCGAACAGAGTGCCGACAACCGTTCCCAGACTGAACCCTGCCACTTTGACTTGGCCGATGGCAAAGCCGATCGCGAGCGCGAGAAATACTGCCAGCTCCGGATTCTGTCGCAGGGCACTGATCAGATAGTTCATTGCGGTTGTCCGCGGCGTCCGTGCAGATTACTCTGGCATGCTATCGACCCGGATGTAGGGGCGCAGCATGCCGCGCCCAGTCAAACACCGTGCGGCATTCGTCTAAAAACGTTCCACGTTGTATTTGAGGCCACCATTTTCCTTCGGCGCGAATTGCTATCCGATGACGGCTTTTGCGCTTTGAATTCAACCTTCAGTCCCTCGCGCGAGAGGTTGAATTTTCTTCCGGCAACTGTCGATACGAGGTTTACCACCACGCCCTTTTCGTTCCTCATCGTGGCGCTAGAGCCGGCT
>JBIOXP010000641.1:0-6585 GCA_044869705.1 Binatia bacterium
GCCGATGAAAAAACTGCAAGAGGCGCATGTGTCTTATAACACCGGCTGGGCCGGCGAATTAAAAAAGGGACAGGTGATTCGGATTATCGCGACCACGACCGTCGATTTTGTGTGCATGAGGCTGGAGAATCTGAAGGAGCGCTTCGATCAGGCGCGCACCAAAGTCTACAACATGAAGATCTTTCTCACGACTGGCGATAAGCTAATGGGGCGCAACAACCAGCATATGATGACGATTGTCGAGAACACGAACCGCGAAGGCACTCACGATCTGCAGAAAGGCATGTGCAGCGGCTATCGGTTTCAACTCGCGAAGCAGGAAGGAAAGCTGAGAGACTACTATCACCGAGACTATAAAGATGAAGAGATTCCCGATCATGGCTGCTACGAAAATCTTTCGCGGGCTTTGGCGCCGTACGGTATCGCTCCCGAAGACGTTCCCAATCCGTTCAATCTCAATCAGCACATGAAAATAGACGGCGGCACCGGCCGCATGGACCATACCACAGTGCGACCAAAAGCCGGCAGTTACGTGGATCTCAGAGCAGAGATGAATCTGTTGGTCGCTTTCAGTGCCTGTCCCGACATGCCGGTTGGTGGAAAGCCTGTGGACCTTCTGATTTACGAGCCGTAAGAATCTCTGCGGGTGAGCAGCTCGCTTTCGGGAGGGAGCTGCAAGCGTGCGTTTATCCATTGCACATTGGGGCCCCGCGTTCAGGCGACATTCAGCGCGGCACGGCGCACTCGAGGCGCCGCGCTCAGCGCAAACTGAACTCCGGCATTAGATTTTCGCGCAGGAGAGCAACATGAACATCGTGAAGCACCGCTACAGCGCGGAGATTCAACGCACCAGGGGTCTCCTGGAGCTCGCCGCCGCTCTGTACGACACTTCTCTTTCATATCAAACCGAGCGCGCCGCCGAACAGGCGATGCAAACCGAATCCCGCGTCGGTTACTCGCTGACATTGGTGCTCACCGCGACGCGCGAAAAAGGCATCTCTTTCTCGTTCGCGGCAGATGGATTTCGCGAATTGCAGGCGGTTAGCCGGGGTGCGCTCTCGCTCGCCTGGATCAATCCCTCGGTCGCCGCAACCATGGCGTTCAAAGGGAAAGGCCTATTCTCCAAGCGGCAGCCGATCAGGACGATCGCGGTATTTCCTTCCTATGACGTCATGGGATTCGCGGTGCATGAGTCCACCGGAATTACTTCGCTCGATCAAATCAGAAAGGAGCGCATCCCGCTCCGTGTCTCGACCGGAACCATTTCCAAGGAATGGGTGAAGTATAGTCCGACGATGTTCACGGTGACCGCGGTGATGAAAGCGGCAGGATTTACGTTTGCAGACTTGCGCCGCTGGGGCGGGAAAATTCAGTCGGTGACGCGACCGAGCCATCCGGACCGGCGCGAGGCGCTCGAGAAGGGAGCTATCAACGCGGTCTTTGATGAAGGAATAAAAAGCTGGGGCCAGAGCGCGCTCGATGCGGGATTTCGCTATCTGCGCGTGGAGGGCGGCATTCTCAAAAAACTCACCGCGATCGGCTATCGCGCGTCGGTGCTGCCGAAATCGCGGTTTCCCGCGCTGCCCGCCGACGTGCCGACGGTGGATTTCAGCGGCTGGCCAATGGTGGTCAACGCCGAAATGCCGAATGATGTCGCTTATGCTTTGTGCGAAGCGATCGAGGCGCGCAAAACGCTCATGCCGACCGACAACTTCAAGCCGCTCGATATGGCGCAGCTTTGCGCCAATGATCTCGAAGCGCCGTTTGACGTGCCGCTCCATCCGGGCGCGAAGCGGTTCTACCTGGAAAAGGGCTATCTCAAATCAGGCTGACGTAATGAGGTGGGCGCGTATATTCGACCACGGCGTGAGGCATCAACTCACGCGGCGCACAGGCGATGAAAACGGACCATTCCCCTGAATGCGGCTGTTCCTCATTTGTCATTCCCGCGCGAGGCAGGAATCCAGGTTTGCTTTCCGGCCGAATTCGTCTGGATACCCGCCCTTCGACACCGCTCAGGACATGCTTTCGCGCGGATGACGAACCGAGCGTATTCGCTGCAGGTCTCAGCGTCTCTCATTTCAAACGAGCACACGAAGGCCGCGAAGATTCAAATACATTAGTGCCGCAAAAACCGGTGGGAGGTGCGCTATGTTTGCCAAGAAAATCTGGCTCATTCTAGCCATGTCACTGTTTGGCGTGCAGGTGAATGCCGAGCCAATCAAAGTTGCTTATTCCGGTGTCTCCGCGGCCGGGACTCCTCTCTGGCTCGCCAAAGAAGAAGGGATCTTTGCCAAGCATGGATTGGAGGCGGATCTCGTCGCGGTGCGCAGCGCTCCGGTACAAGTTACGGCCCTCGTCTCGAATGAGGCGCAGTTTGTCCGGGGAAGTGTTTCCAGTATGCTGACGGCCGCAGCGCAAGGGGCGAAGCTTAAAATTCTCTTGTCCCTTTTCGCCGAACGAGCCTCTTACGATTTCCTCGCATCCCCGTCGATTACCCGTCCTGCCGATTTGAAAGGCAAAAAAATCGGGGTGCAGGATTTTAGCGGCCTCCTATGGACTCTGACGATGTTGTCGCTCAGGGAAATGGGACTCGACCCGCAAAGAGACCAGATCAATATACAGGCGATCGGCGACAGCACCGTGATCGCGCAGTCGCTGACAACGGGAATCATTGATGCGGCAGCATTGGATAAATTGCAGTCCGTGAGGCTTCAGGGTCTGGGAATCAAAGTTCTTTTGGATCTAAGCCGGATCGCTTTTCCTTCCAGCCCTTTTATGGGCGCGGAACCGTTTATTGAAAAAAATCCGCGGGTCGTAGAGAAGTTTATCAAGGCGCTGATCGAGGCCAGTACCATCATGCGCGCTCAAAAAGAAAAGGGCCTTGCCGTTCTGCAGAGACATGTCAAAACAGATAGGGCGCTCGCGGAGATCGGATACAAAAATCTTCTGGACGATCTGACGCCCTATACTTTTACGACACTAAAGGGTTTGAGAACCGTACAGGAAATCGTCGCTCTGCGCGATCCGAAGATCGCCAAGTACAACGTCGAGGATCTTCTCGATCAGCGCATCCTCAAAAAGGTTGTCGAGAGCGGTTACGTGGAGGAAACCGAGCGAAAATACAAGATTCGATCGTAACCACCTCGGCGTTAACATGATGCGAGAGAACAAATAGACGGTTCAATAGTTCAAGCCGTTCAAGCGCCACGCTCAGTTCAAGCCGTGTGGGTATGCCGGGGTCAAGTTTTATGTTCAGTTTTACCTGTGAAGATGCACCGATAAAATTGCGCTCTTTGTCTGCTGGTATTTCGCGCCGTCGGCCGAAAGCGGAGGGACGATGAATTTCCTCGATCTGACGATGCCCCTAAATCATCGCTGGATGCCGGATGAGGGCCTGCCGACCGCAGTTAAATTTTTCCTTGGACCGAAGGATCATCAAGAAAAAGGCATCGTTATCGGGGCCGATTCGGGAACCAGCCTGGCGCTGCCATCGATGTTTGCCGAATTTCGCAAGACGATACGGCTAGACCAGGTACCCGTCGAAAAATTGTTTTTGCGGCCGGCTGCGGTAGCGCACGTCGATAAACGGGACGAAAAAGAAATCAGCAAGTCGGACGTCGAGAGAGCGCTTAATGAAGCCCGTCCCGCGAAGGGCGATGCATTTTTGATCATCACCGGTTGGGGCGATAAACCGCATCCGCAGGGCGAGGGAAACGAGTACATTCTCGGCAGCCCGCATTTTTCGTTCGACGCTGCGCGAACGTTGGCGCAAGCGCTGCACGAGAATGAAAACGACTTGCTGCTGACCGACACGGCAGTGCTCGGGCTTCCGAAAGCTCATATCATTCCGGAATGGTTCTCGATGCTTCCGGCTCCGTCCGCCGAATCCGCTGAAGCCCGAATGTATTTGCATCTGTACGACAGCAACAAGGCCAAAAAGGATTTCGCCGTCGAGATGGAGTTTGCCCGCGCGGGGATTACGACCGTGCGGAAGCTTATCGAGTGCGCCCGGATCGAGAGTCAGCGGGTCAAGCTGATGGTCTCGCCGTTGAATATTGTCCGCGGGGTCGCTTCGACGTGCAGAGTTGTCGCCGTGGAGGAATGACATGAATATGATCGATTTGACGATGCCGATCTGGGAAGGCGCGGGCTATGGCGAAATTCTGCCTTTTACAAACTCCTCGGTCAGGTTTGCGGAGTACATGTTTTATGACAAGCACGGCCTCAGGATGACGCGCATGAAACTCGACGGCGAAACCGGCAGTCCGTTCATGGTGCCGCACCAGCGCATGCCGTTTGATTCCACGCCGTTGCAACCGGACCCCAAGTTTTCATGGACGCTCGATCAGATCCCGCTCGACCGACTGCTTCTCAGAGACACCGTGATCCTGGATATCGGAGCGCCGGAACAGCACGAGATTACCGCTGACGAGATGGACAAGGCGATTAAGAACGCCGATTTCCGAAAGCGAGACGAGGTGCTGATTCGTACCGGCTGGGGCACGCGCAAACGCGCCTACGAGCTAGGGCTCGACTACTACAAGAGAACACCGAGCATTCATTTCGACGCCGCCGCGCTGCTGGCAAAAAAAATGGACGAGATGGAAAGCGGCATTTTTATGACCGACTGCGGTCTGGTCAATCCGCCAAGAGTTCAGGGCAATGATTGGTTTCGCGGCGAACGTCCGATCATTCCGCATCCGAAGCCTTGGCCGTCTGCCGAAGCACGGGAACGGGTGCTCGACCTGGGCGCTCACCGGCACGGCAGTGCGCATCCGAGCAGTTATGGCGCTTTGATCAGAAAGTCGATCGCCGGCTGCAAGTGTCTCGTTGATTGCGACAAAATATCGAAAGCCCGGGTGAAGATGATCATCCTCCCTCTGTTAATTAAACAAGGCGGCGCTTCGCCGTGCCGTTTCATCGCGGTCGAAGAATAAAGCGAGACTCTGTTTACCGGTTCGCGGCAACAGGCCGCTAAGCGAGTTGGTAGATTGCGATCGAGAACGACTTGAGCTGGATTCTCCAGCGGCCTGCTTCCTTCGACTCAAAAATTTCGCTATAAAAACAATCGGCTGATTCTGAAGATTGATCCCTGATTTAAGCGTGTTCGCTGCGCCGCGGCCTGAGACCCGCTTTGAAGGAAAGTCATGACATTGACAGCGTATAACGGGATTCCCGTTCCTAATTTTATGTATGGTACGGCGTGGAAAAAGGCGGCTACCAAGGAACTCGTGCAATTAGCCTTGGTCTCAGGCTTCAAGGCGATCGACACGGCAAATCAACTGGTCCATTACGAGGAAGCGTTGGTGGGTGAAGCCTTGCGGGCAGGCTCGCAGCAAGGCATCAGACGAGAGAGTCTGTTTCTGCAAACGAAATTCACTTCCGTGGACGGCCAAGACCATCGAACGCCGTACGATCCCGCAGCCGATTTGACCACGCAGGTGGCGCAGTCCTTTGAGAGCTCCTTGAGCCATCTCGGTACAACGTATGTGGATTCCTATGTATTGCATGCGCCGTTTCAGCGGCGCGGCTTGGGCGATGCGGACTGGGAAGTGTGGACGGCGATGGAAAAACTTTACGAGTCGGGCAAAACGAAAATGCTCGGCATCAGCAATGTCGCGGCTGATCAGCTTGCCGAGCTCTGTGCCAATGCCAGTCATAAACCCATGGTTGTCCAAAATCGCTGTTTTGCGGCGCTCGGCTGGGATAAACAGGTTCGGGATATTTGCCAAGCTCAGGGGATTATTTATCAAGGCTTCTCGTTGCTGACCGCCAATCGAGCAGTGCTCGTGGATCCGGAAATCCGTGCGATCGCCCGACGCTTGGAGGCAGGCATTGCGCAGGTGATCTTCCGGTTTGCCATGCAAATCGGCATGCTCCCGCTGACCGGCACCACGAGCGAGCAACATATGAAAGAAGACCTTCAAGCCGAACAGTTCACGCTCTCCACTGAGGAGCTCCAGCGGATTGAAACGATCGCCCTCTGAGTAATTATTTTGCTCTTTCTGAAACCTTAACCGTTGGTTGCTTTCCGGTTCAGCAAAGTTTCATGTGCAATGATTGCGGTCGAATTGCGAGTGGCAGTTGAGAAGAAGGTGCTTGCACGCCGGGTAGAAGCTTCGAAACGAGAGCAAATTTTCATCGGGAAATAAGATGCCCAAGAAACAAATTGTTCAAGTGAATCTTGCCGCCGCAAATCCGAACCTTTCACCGGCAACCCGTTTTGGGAATCTCGTGTTCGTGGCCGGTCAAACCGGCCGACATCCGATCAGCGGAGAAGTCGGCCGAGACGTGCGCGAGCAGACCCGGTATGCTATCGAACGCATCAAGATGATTTTGGAAACGGCGGGGACCTCGCTCGACAATATCCTGACCGTGCTGACGCATCTCACCAGACGCGAGGACCTTGCCGCCTACAACGAGGAGTACGCCAAGTTTTTCCCGACCGGTAAACCCGCCAGGACTACCGTAGAAGCAATGTTGAACTTTCCCGAACTCCTCGTGGAGATAACGGTGACCGCCTGCATTCCGGATTGACAGCCAGTTGATCCAACGATTTCCCTCGGCTCGAAATCTTCGATA
>JBIOXP010000642.1:0-11065 GCA_044869705.1 Binatia bacterium
GTCCCGATGCCTGCTTTTTCCTGCTAATTGCGGAAATTTGCTCCAACAACAAATTAGTGTTTTTTACGTAACCCTCATAAAGACCAAAATGCATTTCCAAAGTTTTATCGGAAATTCCTTCCAACCCACTGAGCTGAAACTTTTTCGGTTTGTATTCCGCGTAAGCCATACTTCCCCCTTTTCTAAAGATGAGCATTTCTTGTGCAAGGACGAGACCAGACCGCCTTGGCTCTGGTGCTCGAGTCTTGGATTTGGGACGATTACCGCGACCTCCTGTGTCGAAATCAAGAATGCTCATTGAACGATGCAAAAAACAGTTGTACTCGTGCCGCTCTGGCATAGCAGTTGCGCCTGCAACAATCCGTGTCGACAGTGCAGAACATACTCGTTGCTGTAGATGACGGCGATGCGGCGATGCGGGCGGTGGAGTACATCGCTGCTTTCCTGGCGGGTCGCGCTGATTTTGAGATTCATCTGTTGCACGCGCTGAGACCATTACCCCCGCAACTTATGGAGTCCCCTGGGTCGGAAGATCCATCACTGGAACGGCAAATCGAACAGCGCCAAGCGGTGCAGCAAAAGAGTTGGAAGAGCCGAGCGCAGACAGAAGTGGTGCCGGTGCTCGAAGCTGCCAGATCGCAAATGACGGCCGCGAATATTCCCGCCGCAAAAATCGCGACGCATATCTTGCAGTTGAATGATCGTGGAGACCTGGTCGGCGAGCTGATCAGGGCGGCCTGTGAGTATCGTTGCCACACAATCGTCCTTGGCTACAACGATTATCCTTGGGTCAAGGAAAAATTTCACACCCACGTCGCTGAGCAACTGATCGCGCAGTCTGAGCGCCTCGCCGTCTGCGTGGTCAAATGAGGTTCGCATCATTACTGACTCTTGCTTACAGTCGCAGCAGCTAGTCTGGCCGGCACGCTGCGCTATTGCTCCGCTGGCACAGGCCGGCGCTTGACGGCCGAGATAAATCGAACAGACATGTCGGGTGCTTCGGTGCGTCGCTGGCTATCATTAGGTTTTAATTTCGTTGAGGATGCAGTTTACGTCGGTCTCGGTTTACTGCTCGCTGGCGTCGCCAGTGCGCTGCTCATCGCAGAAATCATTTACTTCATCCAGTACCTGGTGAACGGAGAATTGTCCGAAAACATAGTTATGCTTCTCGATCGAATTCTCCTGATCATCATTTTTGTCGAGGTTCTCTACACGGTGCAGGTTTCGTTTCGCCAGCATGTGCTAAGACCGGGACCCTTTCTAGTCGTCAGTCTGATTGCCGTAACCCGCCGCATTCTTGTCGTGACAGCGGAACTGCCAAAGATGGCGCGCGAGACTACTGCGATTTTTCAAAACGCCATGATTGAGCTCGGGCTGCTTACGGCGCTGATCGTCGCCCTCGTGATCTCGCTTCACTTTCTCCGACCGGATGACCCGAATTCGGCGGCACAGGACCAGAGCAACCAGAGGAGCGGCCGCAGGTCAACGGATTCTCGGGCATCTTAATTCCGAAGGAGTTTTGCGACCGCACGCCGCGCCGTCGGCGCGCAAAACGCTGATCCGAAATCCGTCCGACTCGCTCGGCAAAGCTTTCTCTGCAAGATGGAAGCTGTAGAGCAACAATCGCGTCAATATGAGGCGAACGCGAAGAACAACTAGTTCGAGACAATTTCGTAAAGCTCGCGCTTTGACGATTGCTCCAACAGAGGAGCTACTTCTTCGGTCCAGCGATGAAAAGCGTCTTGGTCCGTAACATTTTTGATCTGTTCTTCAAGCGTCGCCGGGTTTTCCACTTCCTGCTCGAAGATAAGATCGGGGGCGCCTGGCGAACCGTAATGAGTGCGCATAATTCTTGCGCGTTGGCCACCCGCTTGTCCCACCCATCGCACCAATTGTTGGAGCTTGTCTTCTACCATTTGTGTCTTGCCCGGCAAGGTATGAAATGCGAGTCGTGATACAAACATATTCTTACCTCCTCTGTTTGATTTGCTCCTACCGATCAGCCGAAGCTTTATGCTGTCGAACTCCTTGAATCACATTTGTTGTGTTATAAAGACGCAAGTAACATGCCCTGAAAAGACGATAATCGTTCGACGATTCGGTTGATGGCATGTCCTTTGCGCCCTGCCGATGAGGAGGAAATTATGGAGCGCAAACCTCAAACCATTCCTGTGCGGATTTCCGATAGCGAAGATCTCATGCTCTTAGCTGCACCTATGCCCGGCCTCGAGCCTCAAAATATTACGGTTTCGATCACGGATCATGTCGTTCAAATTAAAGGCGAGGAACGCGGCCCGAGACAACACGAATTGGATTTGAAAATAGCCGAATGGCGGATTGGCCCCTACTTCCGAGAAGTCTCATTAGATCAACCGGTGAATGGGGCAATGACAAACGCAACCTACGGCAACGGTGTGCTGGTTTTATCCATTCCGAAGGCGAAGAACGGTAAGGGCTCCAATGCGGAGTTTCAACTGAAACAGATCGAGCCGACGCGCGGCGAAAGAATCGGCTACACAGGTAGCGACATTCGTCCCGCGGCCGATGAGGAAAAAGAACCAGCTTCGTAGTCGCCGATCTGGACCGAGCGGCCAAATGCAGCACACCCATGCTGCGGAGAGTGGATACGTTTGCGCACCTGACTCACCTGGCGTCCACAATTCATGCGCGTTCTCACCCTCAATACCTGGCACAATAACGGGCCTTGCCTGCAGCGCCGTGACGCACTGCTTCAGGGCATTGTTCAGTACGCTCCGGACATTTTGCTCCTTCAGGAACTTTTTGATGCCGACTGGAGCAAAGAACTGCAGGCGCGCTTAGGCTATCCGTACTTAGTTTCAACGGAGTGCATTCATTCCGGCTTGGTGGTCTTGAGCAAGCTGGCGGTCCAACGCAGTGAGATTTATCGGATGAAAACCAAGTCGCCGTTTGAAACCTATTGGCGCTATGCGCTCTGCGCCGAGCTTAGTTCGATCGGTTATCGGCTAAGTGTTTTCAACACGCATCTTTCCTGGGAGCTTCAGGACGATGCAACGCGGCAAGCCCAGGTAGATGAGCTGTGGTCATTCATCGAGAAGCATCGCTCGGACGGCGGCTTTACCGTTGTTGCCGGAGATTTTAATTGCACTCCAGATTCGGTAGCCATGACTTGGTTGATTAGCCAGTCGGGCTTGATCGATACCTATGCGATTTTACATGCGGGTGCAGCGGGATTTACGTGGAGCAATACAAACTTTTTTGCGCAAAATCATCGCCCGGTTCTTCCCGAGCGTCGCATCGACTATGTGCTTGCAGATTCCGGCTTGGTAAAAAATCGGCTGAGGCGATGTGAAATTGTTTTCGATGTACCGCAAACCCACGGCGTGTTTGCATCTGACCACTTCGGGGTTCTAGCGGAATTCGAGCCGCCTGGCGGCGCGGATTTGCCGCGCTGACGGGTTGACTATTGCCAGGTGACGGCCTCGGTAATGACAATTTCCTCAGAGGAGACCAGCGAGCGCGTGCCATCGTCCCAGTGAACGTTCACCAGTTGTCCGCCTTCGCCTTCCAACTCGTAAATAATCGTCCCTTCCGTGGCTGCGCCGATAGCGCGCTCAACGTCCAGGATTTCAGCCGCCGCGCGGCAGCGAAACCCCTTCAGACTCACGTCGATCATTTTTGCTCCAGAACTCGTATATTCGATGAATGGGTTTGAAGTCGCGAGAGGAAAACTCTAAGCACGGATGAACTTTCATTTCAACCGTTCAGCGCGGCGGCAGACACTTTTTATAAGCTCTTCATTGTCCTGGTTCGAACCGAGAAAACTCCTCGACGGCACTGCCGAGCCGCGGTTTGACTCAACGCTGGCGAGTGCTCTCAGGCCACGAGCCCAATTTGTAAATCCATGACGTTGGTCAACGTCGGACCGGTGAATAACAGATCCTGCGTGGCTCGGAGCAGATGGTGGGAATCATTCCTATCGAGGAATGCTGCAGCGTCTAAGCCCTGAGCGATGGCACGTTGAACGGTGTTTCCGTCCACGATGCCACCCGCGGCGTCTGTCGGTCCATCCGTGCCATCTGTGCCGGCGCTCAATACGACGACCTGATCGGCACCGCTGAGCTCGAGCGCCGCAGCTAAAGCAAATTCCTGATTGCGTCCGCCGAGCCCATCGCCGCGAACGGTGACCGTCGTTTCTCCGCCTGAGAGAACGCAGGCGGGCGGAGAAATCGGCTGGCCCTTAGCCGAAATGTCTTTGAGAAGGGAAGCGAATGTCTTACCGACAACTTTGCTCTCTCCTTGGAGAGCTTCGGAATAGATGATCGCATGATAGCCGAGCTCTTCGGCGCGCCGAAAAGCCGAGCTGAGCGCCGTCCGATTATTGCCAATGATGACATTTTGCACGCGTTCGAAAATCCCGCCGAGATCCTTCGGCGTTTCTGCGATCTCGCCCCGGGCGCCGCGCGCAAGATGATCCAGCACTGCAGAAGGAATTTTCGGAACCAGTTGATAGCGGCGGATGATATCGAGGCAAGCGCCGTACGTGCTGCGATCCGGAACCGTCGGACCGGAAGCTATTGTTTCCAGTGAGTCGCCAATGACGTCGGAAAGCACTAAAGAAACCAGCGTCGCTGGCGCCGTCAGACGAGCCAACCGGCCGCCCTTTAAACGGGACAGATGCTTACGCACCGCATTGATCTCGAATATATCGGCGCCACTCTCAAGAAGCGCTTCGGTAGTCCGTTGCTTCTCGGCCAGTGACAGATCTTCCGCCGGATACGGTAGCAACGCGCTGCCGCCGCCGGAGAGCAGAAACAAAACCAAATCGTTGTCGCCGCAGGACTGCAGCAGTTCAGCGATGCGCCGCGCTCCGCTCAGCCCCGCATCGTCAGGCAGCGGATGGCCGGCTTCAATCACTTCCGTAGCCCCAAGTTTCACGGCATGACCGTATTTGACCACGACAGTTCCTCCGGCAATTCTGTCGCCGATCAATTTTTCCACTGCCAGCGCCATTCGCGCCGCCGCTTTGCCAGCGCCCGTGAGATAGATCCGCCGAAACCGATCAAGGTCATAAGAGCGCTCGCCGACGTTGAGCCAGTGACCTTCACGCTGAAGCGCATGGTTGATGGCGTCGAGTGGATCAGCAGCCGATAAGCCGGCAAAAAAAATCTCCCGCGCATGCGCGCGCAAATCGATCAAAGACCGCATCGGCTGCAGCTCTACTCAGGGAAGTGGGGAACGTGTAAGCGAGATAAGAACGTGGGTTCGAGGAGCGGTGGATTAGGGTCGAGCGTCGAAGAGATGAAATCCGCCGAAACCATACTCGCCAATTTCTTTCCCGGTGCTCGCATCATAGATATCGATGAGCATGTTCTTTTCCGGATGCCCGGCGAGAAAGCGCGAGAAGATTTCGACAAACTGCTCTTTCTCAGTTGCACTGGCGTGCATAAATCCATCACCCACATAGAGACGGTGAGGCCTTTTGGAACTATCCAGTCTGACCCAGTAGCGAGAGCCATTGCTGCCGACTTTATCGAGCCATTTGCGGTATTCCGACACCCGCGCGTCGATTTCCTTGAAGCTTAGAGCTTGGGCGCCGCTGAGTACGGGAAAAACGAGCGCGAATGCGAGTGCCAAGAGTGTCATCTTGCCTCGCATTCGCGCTATTTTGGGAGTTGCCGTCAAAACGGTCAATTGACTTTGATTTCGACTCGGCGATTCTTCGCGCGGCCTTCGCGCGTCTTATTATCCGCAATCGGCTTGCTTTCGCCGAATCCCTGTCCGGAGACGCGACCGGCATCTACGCCTTTCTTGACAACGTAGTCTTTCACGGAGTTCACTCGCCGTTCGGAAAGAGCTTGGTTATAGGCTTCGGTGCCGACGCTGTCGGTATGACCGGAAAGGTTAACTTTCTTGTCCTTGTTTTCATTCATGAAGGCAACCAGACGGTCCAGAATAGCCCCTGCCTCCGGTTTGATGTTGCTCTTATCGAAGTCAAAGAGCACATCATCCAGAATAATCGTCCGCTCCACTTTTGGCGCTGGTGGCGGCGGCGGGGGCGGTGGCGGCGGTGGCGGAGCCGGTTTCGGTTTCGGCGGCGGTGGCGGAGGAGGTGGTGGCGGTGGTGGGGGCGGCGGTGGCGGTGGTGGCTTCGGCTCTTCGGTCATCAGATAAGCCAACCCCCCGCAAAGTAGCGCGCTGCCGATTGCCGCAGGCGCTGCGATCCATTTATCGTGGTCTCGACTGGTGCCCACTCCGGCTCCCGTCGCGATTCCACAGAAGCTAGCTCCAACCAGTGCAGCCTGGTTCTTGGTCATCCCGGTGCAGCCCGTCAAGAACAATCCGAGGGTGGCCAAGGCCAGTTGTTTGTGTCGCTTCATTCCTGCCTCCCAGAAAAATCGAAAATTTTCCGGCCCAACGTATGACAAGCCGGAAATTATGTCAAGCAGATTTTGGAACTTTTACACCCTTACCAAATCTTGAGGAAAGCATCGGTCGCACCGGATTTTGCTGAAATTTCCGGGTTATTTCGCCTTTTTCTCAAAATTGGGCCCGACCCACCCGAGCGACAGCTTCGATTTATGTTAACGGATCTCAGAAGTACAGTGAGCGCACTTGACGGCCTTGACCGGCACAGGCGTCAGACAGTAGGGACAGTCCTTAGTTGCCGCAGCAGGGGCGGGCGCGGGAGTTTGCATTCGATTTATTTGCCTGACCAGCAAAAACACGGCGAAGGCAATGATGGTGAAGTTCAAAATATTGTTGATGAAGATGCCATAATTCAGCGTCGCTGCACCGGCCGCTTTCGCTGCAGCGACACTGGGATATTCCTTTCCCGAGAGATTGATGAAAAGGTTCGAAAAATCCACCCGGCCCAACGCCAAACCAATCGGCGGCATGAGAATATCGTCGACAAACGACGTCACGATTTTGCCAAACGCCGCGCCGATGACCACGGCGACTGCCAAATCAACCACATTGCCTCTCCGGATGAACTCCCTGAACTCATTCATCATGGTACGACCCTCCAGTTAGATGATAACCGTGCGCACGACGGAGCATTATCGATTCCGCTTGTGAGACGCTTATACGGCAGACAAAATTCCTAAGTCAAACCAAGTCTCTGAGTGCGAGGCAGAACCGTGATGTGAAAATGGTGCGCGAAGCGAAAACTCGCGGCTGCACCTGCGGGTTAGTAGCGCTTGTTCCAGATGATATCTATGCCGTTTCCGCCTGTGCTGCTGGTGGTCGTGCCGATCTTCCAATCAGGCGCGATTTGATATTCCAGCCCGACTTCACGGCCGTGCTGCCCGGAAAGCTCTTGCGACAGCGACACGTAAGTCTTCCCACCGACATAACGCCCGAAGCCGACGCGACCGCCAGATACATCCAACTCACGAACATCGAAGCCGAGGCCCTCGAGTCCAAGTGCCTGCGACACTGAACTGGCGATCTTACCCGCCACGTAGCCGCTGGTGATGTTGAGCGCGCTCTGCTGCACGGAACCGCGCTCGTTTTGGTTGAGTGCATTGATGGGTCGGCCAAACAGCAATAGCGCCAGAATGTCGGCCTGCTCCAGGCGCGGCTGGCTGGTAAGCGTTAAAGACGGCTTTTGCGCAGTTCCTCCGAGGAGAACGTTCACTTCGTACTCCGGCAACTTGTACTGCGCCTGAATGTCTAGGGCGGGATTGATCTTACCGCCGCCGGTGAACTCAATGGTCCCCCTCGATAATTGAAATCGCCGGCCCTGAAAGACCAACGAACCTCTGACGATGTCGATACGACCGATTAGATCGACCTCGGCATCCGGCTTTTTGGTCGCGTGCACGTTTCCCAAAATTTCAGAGACCAACTCGGGATGTCGTATCCAAAGATTGTTCGGCACCCGGACGGTTAAATCCAATCCGAGCTTTTTGAAAAGTTGATTATCGGTAAAGGCCGCGCCTTGTTGTTCCGCGATCTCGCTTTGCCTGGGGGCGGCATTCTTTTGCACGACCACAATAGTTTCGTCGCGCTTCAGAGGAATTTTATTTTGTTCCAAAAAGCTCAGATCGGGACGCAGAGAACCTTCCAAGACGGTAAGCTGTCCGGTCACTCGCGGCGTCAGCAAGGCCCCCTCGACCGCAAGATTGCCGGCGATCTTGGCTTGGTAACGCGCGGTTTGTATTGCCGGCCAAGTTTTCGCGTTCAGGAACAGCTTAACCGCGCCTCGTTCATAATCCTTCAGCGGAAGCGCTCCATTGCCGCGGATCTCGCCGTCCTGCGCTTTCGCCACAAACTCGCCAATCGTGATCATGCTTGAATCCAAGCTGCCGGCAATCGCGACTTCATTGATATCGACGCCGGTGGGTATCACCCTGACCTTGCCATCCCGCAAACGAAAGGTGCCGCGCAGGTCAGGCGCTTTGACGGAGCCCCGCGCGCTCACGTCGAAACTCAGATTTCCGGAGATATTTTCTGCGGCCTTGCCGGCGAGGGCGTTTAGAAATCCCACGCTTAATCCGGCGCTCTGCGCCCGAGCCTCGAGTCCATCGCCGAAATCGGCCCGCCAACCGTTCTGCCAACCGAGGTTGAGCGGAACTCTGCCAGTCCCGTTAAGCGTGTGGCTCGAGTCTTGGCGAACCGTAAACCGGAGAGACGCCTGTTTATCTTTATACTCTATCTCGGCATCCGCCCCGGCATACGCCTGCCCGGCTACCGTCGCGTTGTTCAATTGCGCCGACACTCTAACCTCGGGAGCAGCGGCCGTTCCCGCGATCCGACCCCGCATCGCCAGAAGTCCCGAGAGCTTGGGCGGCTGGGACAAAAATCCCGTGAGGCTCTCTACCGGCAGGCGATCGATATTTAAGCTCAAATCCTGTCGGCCGCTCAAAGCGAAGCTGCCGTTGGCGGAGACTTCTCGGTCGCCATTCTTGAGCGCGAACTGCTCGATGGACACCAACTCATTCTCTTTGGTCACCGTCGCCGGACGCAAAAGTTTCCATGCGCCATCCGGCGCGCCCAAAGATGCCTGATTTAAGCGCAACCTCAAAGCGTCGCGCGGAAAATCGATGGTGCCGAGAAGATTGTGTCTGCGATCGTGAGCGTCCTGTGCCGTGATCGCGAAATCAATCGACTGCGGCTGTCGCGACAAGTTCGCGTTGGCCTCCAACCGTCGCAAAGCCACGCCCGCATCGATGTCGGAGATCGCGGCAGTAACGCTTCCTTGCGGAAACCACTGGTCCTTCGAACCGCGCAACGCAAATCGTACGGAGGCGTCTTTCAAGCCCCCGCTTTCGGTCCTGACACCGGTGAGGCGCGCCGTTCCGCGCGCCTCAAAGTCATTAAGGCTCCCCTGCCCCTGACCGGCAAGATCGACAGCGCCGGAACCCTTTTGGCTCACGAGGGACAGCCAAGGCGCGATATCGCCGATTCGGAGCCGGTAGTCCAGCTTTCCGGCGATCTTACTATCCAATCCAAAATCTCCGGTGGCTGAAAACGTCGATTCTGCCGTGCTCAGCGTCGCGCGCACAATGCGAATTTTTTTTTCGCTCAAACTTAAATTAAACGTGCCCTGCTTGATTGAAATTGAGTTCACTGAGGAGGGGAGGACCTGCACTTGGGCGCGCGTATTCATGTCAGCCAAATTAAATCCCGTTCCGGTTACGGTGGCGCTGAGGTTGAGCTTGCCTTCGATGGCTGTGCCGTTTTGCGCTACGCTCTGAAGGTCAAGGTCTTTGATCGCGAGGTTCATATTATAGCTCGGCCGCTTTTCTGCCAAAGCGATTTTGCCGGACCACTGCGCGCCGCCAATTTTGCTGTTTAGCTGGCCATCTATGTTCGCGATGCTCTTTTGTAACCGACCTTCGATAGCGACATCGCCCAGCTTCCAGCCTTGGGCCTCGGCGGACTGAACCTGAACTCGGGTCGTTGCGGTAATAGCCGGCAGCGCGAAGCCGGCGCCGCTAGCTTGCAACGTTCCGCCGAGCACACCGGCCAAGCTCTCGCCGCGAAGCCAGTGCCGAAGATCAAAGCCGGTCACGGTCGCGCTTGCCGAATAGAGCGGCGTTTCCCGAGCCACATCGGCCCGCAACTTTCCGACGATTTTGGCGCCATTACCGGCGAGTTCCACAGTCCCGTTCAGATCATTGAGCGGACCGGCGACCGAAATCGTCCCGGCAAGGTCGCGCTTGAGCGGCCATTGAGGAACAAAGTACGCGAGATCCGATGGCGCAAGCGCATCGAGCACGGCATCCATCTTTACTTTCACGATTTCGCCATGCTGGACTTCACCGTTAAATTTGATCCGTGAATTTCGGCTCACCGCCCACAAATTCTTTACCCTCAGCGTTGCTGGCGGCGTCGCCGCCTGTTTGTACTCGAGACCGCCCTTCAGTCGGAGCTCGGGCTTGCCGGGTGTAGCGAGTTGCGTGTTGATGTCATCGACTTCAAGCGAAACTCCTAACGGTCGAATCCCTAGACGGCCGTGCAAATTTAAATTTGTGAGATGGTACGGCGTGCCGTGGTTCGCCGCTGGGCGCAGATCAATGGCGGCATTTTGTAGATGAAACCGGTTTACGACCACGACAAATGCAGATTTTTTTTCCGGCTCCGGCTGCCGTGGCGACAGAGCTTCGACCGCATTCCAATGTCCTTGCGCATCCTGCAGCAGACGTGCCCGCGGCTCGACGGCATCAATCGACGAAATGTTGAGTTGGCCCCAGACCAGCGGTAACAACGAGAAAGTTACCTCGAGCCTGGGAATAGCGAGAATTTCGGCATCCTCATATCGGAGGGCGACGTTATGAAGTATGAGGTGGCGCCAGATCGATCCTTCGAGCCGCTCGACCGTAACTGAACCCCGAATCGCGTTATTGACCGCCGCGATACCCTGATCGCGCGCCCAACCGGTAAACCGCTCTGTCCGCGTATAAATCGCCACGCCGACAATCACCAGTAGGAGCAAGATCCCCAGACCGAATGCCAGCCATGCAATGAGCCGCATCAACTTTTTCATACGTTAAAAAAACGCGCCGATGCTGAAATGTATCTGCCAGGGCTTGTCACCGCGCGGCGGCTTTACTGGAAAGCCAACATCGAGCCTGAG
>JBIOXP010000643.1:0-5320 GCA_044869705.1 Binatia bacterium
GCCGACAGCGCGATGATCAGCGTCAAACATAATTCGACTCGCCAGAGCATCGAGCTCGATATGCAGTTTTTCTGGATAACGCGCGGCGACGTCCAAGAGCCGCTCGCGACTGCCGAAGCGCTGGTGATCCGAGGTGGTCAGCGGCAGATAGCGGACGCCGAACGCATTACGGCGTACGCTGCGCCAATCATTCGGATCGCCTTTCGCCCGGATGAACCAGAATAGCCGCTTGAGCGGGTGGTCGAGTCGAGCGATGGCGGCGAACGCCGTCTGCTCGATCATGTCCATCATCTCTCGATCGCGCAATGCTTCTTTCGGTGGACGAGCTCGCTCGGTGGGCAGCCAGCCGCCGAAGCCGTGCAGCGTGGGATTAATGCGCGTGAGCTTCTGGATAAGGCGCCACACCGGACGATGGCGACAATCTTCCAGACGCTGGAAATACCGCCGCATCGCAGCGGCGCGCCATGAGACCTCACCGGTGATCTGTGCAATATAGTCCCAGTCCGAATTGTTCGGATACACGAAGATCATTGCGTGGTGCGCGGTGCAGCCGCCAAGGGTACCGGCCCTGGGATAGAGCACGCCATTCTTTTTCAACGTATATTTCGGATCGCGCCTTTGCTGCTCTTCATCGGCATAGTGGCGCACGAAAAAATCCCATCGCAAGCGCGGGTTTTCGGAAGCGAAGGCATGGAATGCCGGCACCTGGTAATCTTCGGGGAGTCGTTCGTCTTTGAGCTGAAGAGGGTCGCCGCCCGCCTCGAGCACCAGCACGGTGTGGCCGGCCTCGGCGAGTCGCGCCGCTAACGTGCCGCCGCCAGCACCGGAACCGATGACAATAAACTCGTACTCGGTCCGGCGCGCGGTGGATTCAATCATCGAGCGGCTTACGGAGCGCTAGAACGTCTTCAGAAATTCGATCAGCGCCCGCTTATCCTCATCGGCGAGCGGCTGTTCTTCTTTGAAAAAGCTCGTGCCGAAATAGTGACCCTTGTTGACGATATAATCGGGACATTTGCTGACCTTGATCAGATCGGGAACGAGATTTTTGAGCACCTGAGCGGCTTCCGGATCACCCTTGCCCTCGACTTGCTTGAGATCTTCTTTCATCTTGAGCAGGAGCCCCGCGAGATCGAGCTTATCCGTCTCGAGATCGATATTAGTCAGCAGGCTCACCGGCGTGCCTTTCGGAATTGGCCCGATTCTCACTCCCTCTTCGCTGAAGAGCCACGGGAACCAGCGTGCGAGCCAGTCATTCCAAGTAAGGAGTTTGTGCAGCGAATCGGGTAAAAAACCTGGCGCAAGCTTAATGTAGCTCGTCGTGGTGGTGCGATAAACAAAACCCGGCACTTTGTCGCCGAGAATCGGATCTTTGTCGCGCTTTTCCGGCCAGAGCATTTTTTCGACGGCATCGTTGAAAGCGTCCATGCGCGATTCCACCGATGGCTCCCAGTTGAACTTGCCGACGGAATTGTTCAAGAGAAACGGCGCCGTCGACCATAGGCTAGTCAAGGACGGCACTCGCGTATAGCCACGGCCGCCGGCCGGCAAGTCATATTCGAATGGGCTAGCGTCGATCGGATTGTAGAAGGTCATCTTACCGGCCGAAGGCAAGTTCTTGTAAGTCTGGGAGGAAAAGTTGTCCCAGATATTGCCGCCCAGCGCGTTGGTGGCGAGCGGACTGCAGGCATTCGTCTGCAGCAACGTCACGGGAATGCGCCGCTCGGTCGACAAATAATTATCCGTGAGAAAGTCATCCGCAAGCACGATCGCTTTCATTTTCTCTTTAAAGTCGTCGGTCTTCGTCCATGTCCAGTATTGATTCCAATCGGACTCATCGACATTCGCCGGTGCAGTAGGAATCTTGCTCGAATGACAGCGCGCGCAGTAATTGGCGAACGCCAGTTTGCCGCGCTCCAGGATGGCTTTATCCGCGGTCAGATACTTCTCGCCGCCCGGCGCGTTCTTCAGCACGTCGGGTTTCGCCGTCTTCAAAAAAAACAGCGCGACGTCCGCCGTCTGATTTACCGTAGCGTTCCAGTAACTGGAATTTTTCTCGGCGTCCTCGATCCTGATCGGTGTGATCTTTTTCCCGCCTACCAGCGGATTGAAATGCAGCGTCCATTCTTCGCTAAAGAGGCCGATGTTGATGAAAACTCGGTTCAACGCGCCAAGCAGTCCGACCGAGTCGGCGCCGTCCTTCAACACCCGCGGCGTCATCACCGTATCCGGCTTATGGAAGAACTGAGACAGCGCAGCGGTCTGCGGAAAATCTTGCAGTTGCTTATTTTTGAGCTCATCGCCGGCAATTTTTTCTTTGCCCCAACGGAGCGCCGGCGCGAGTCGCGGGCCAACGCTGTAGACGGCGTTCATTGTGCGGGGATTATTGATGTAATCGCTGGAGATAAAGGACGTATCCAACGTTCCCGGCAATGACGTGTGGAGCAGCTGATAAATGAAATTGCCCTCGTCTTTATTCCAAAAAAGGATTCGATCGACCCAAAAATATTGCGCGCCCGGATTGGAGTTGAGGTTTTCCCATTTGGGATTTTCCGGATCCGCCGGAGGTTTTATCGGACTCGGCCCCACGTGGCAGAAGCCGCAAGACATACCGACGCGATACGGCCGGACTAGATGCTTGTCGTTGTAATAATTGGGATCGGTGTAAAACCGCTCAGCGTTCCATCTTTTTGCCGCTGTCCCATCGAAGTCCGGGTTTGGAAAAAGTCGCAAGCCGACGATGCCGGTGCCGTAACCATAATAGGATCCGATCGGAATATTTTTTCCTCGCGCGCCGATCTTTACTCCCGGATATTTCCGCTCATTCTCGAAGGGATCGGCGGGACAATCCTTGCTGCGATTATCCAGCCACAGGCCGAAACGATCGGATCGGGCAGCCTGCGGCTTCTCGAAGCAGGGTTCGTTCACCAGACCAAGATATTTCCAGCGCGTATCCCGGCTGAGATGGTTGACCTTCGGATGAGATGAAATGATCTTGAGGAAATCCACGGCGCCAAAGCTCCGGTTCACGAGGTAATCCCAAAACCGATCGTTTCCACCGGTCCAGACGATCCAGTTATTTCGGCCTTTAATCTCATTGGCTGTGAGCTCCACGCCTCCGTCCATTTCTTTGAAATAATTTTCATCGGCGGCCGGAAAACTATCGGCCATTCGACCTACCGTGAGAGCCTCGTCCTTGACGCTACCCGGAGCCGGCGCTCTGCCGCAGGCAGCGAATATGAGCGCCGCAAGCAAACAAAAATACATTCCTGAAGCTGGTTTGTTGTTCATGCTTGTCCCGCCATACATCCTCGCTCTTCGATCGCGACCATATCCCAACGTTTGCGACACCGATTTCCCGAGTAGCGCGAAGCGCGCATCGAGGGATTCTTTTCCTCGCCGCGTTGCACCCCTCGCTACGCAACCGGTGACGGTCGCTACTCGGGGAACCGGCATTCTGGGGTTCGAATCGGTATGAGAAGAACTTCTCGTGCGAAAGATCTGATTCACAAAGTCTTCAGATACTCGATCAACGCATCTTTTTCTTTGGCCGGAAGACTGATGCCGTATTCATGTCCCTGATTGCCGCTGGCACGTTCGCTTACATCGTAACGAGTGCCCACCCGCTCAGCCTCTTCGCCTTGAGCGATAAAACCCATGTTGACCGGATCGTAAACGTCGTAGCCGCGGTAAAAAATTTTCGGTCGATCTGCGGCCAGTTTGAGCAGATCGCGCATGGATGGCACCGAACCGTTGTGCAAATACGGCGCCCGCAGCCAGATGCCGTCGAGAAAAGCCGCGATATAGCCGCTGGGCTCGTTTTCGACCAAGCCACGCCGTTCGATGCCGAAGTTCCGCACCACTTTATTCGACTCGATCGCGGCTTTCTTGCTCCAGGTTTTGAGCCGCTCGTTGTCCGTTCCCACTTCTTCCACCGGCACGCGGGTGCCGGTGCGTTCGCTCGCGTGGCACCGCGCGCAATTCGCGTCGAAGATCCCCTTGCCCGTTTGAGCCAATTTTTCATCTACCGGAAATGGAAACTTGGGCGCTTGCTTTTCGCTCAAGTAGCTCACCAGCCAGTCAATTTGCTTGCGAAAATCCTCAGGATCGTGCGGTGCCGCAGCCAGGAGCCCCAATGCCGAATCAATGATCACAGAGCGCCCATCATGGCTGTCGCCCGCGAGATTCATCAACATGCCCTTCTCGGGTCGGTATTTTTTGAGGTTCCAGATCGCAGGCATATCCGTCGGGCCTATGCTGTCGTCCATGGGCCAGTTGAGCAGGAAATATTTCGTCAGGTTCATGGCGTCGTCGCGGCCACGTCCCCAAAGTGGAAACTCCTTGTGGTAAACCCACTGGAATTGCTTTTCGCGCTCGAGCAGGCGCTTCTTCGTGATCGGAATCAATACGTAGCGATAAATGAGCTTGTCGAGGAAGGGCAAATCATAAACGAGCGCGATCTGGCCCATGATCTCATCAGCGTTGAAGCGCGGATCTTTGGCACAATCGACGGCGAAACGAAAAAAGGCCTGCAGGTTGAGCGTGTGGTTCGGACCGGTGGGAACAAAAACCGGATTGTCACTGGGAGTTTTACGGTAACTCGCCGTATGGCACGAAGCGCAATTGTTGGCCACTCGGGGAAAGCCGACCACCTTTTTTGTGAAACCGATCGGCAGCTCCTGCCCCTGCTCCCATGCGACGCCGAGCGAGGCGTAGCCGCCGGGTCCCGGCAGCTTTTCGGGAAACATGCGCGGCAGCACGAAAAAAATCCAATAGGGCAGGCCGGCGTCGTGCTCCGCTCCGATCGAGCCGTACTTGAACCGCATGTCGGGCGTGGCGCTAACCCAATCCGGCTGTGCTTCTTCGCGGAAAAATTTGTACCAGCCGACGGCGCCGAAAACGACCAGCAAAGTCACAAGCACGATCAAAGCGAGCTTCCATCGATAGCGCTTCTTTTGCTCGTCGGCCATCCGTTCTCCCTTGGTGTGACTCGATCAAGCGAGTCGTTGGTCAAAACGTCTTAAGATACTCGAGCAAGGCGTCCTTCTCCGACGGCGACAGTTCCGTGCCGTAGCGCTTGCCTTCGTGACCCTTGTTGGAATTTCCCGGTTCTTTCTTCTCGTCGGTGTCGTACAGAAAAAACTTTTTGCCGTTTTCCTCGGCGACATCGGTCGCGAAGCCAAGATTTTTTTGGTCATAGACATCATACCCTCGATAGAATGTCCTCGGCCGTTTCGCGCTCGGCTCCAATAAATCGCGCAGCGTCGGCACCGAGCCGTTATGCAGATACGGCGCGCGCAGCCAGATTCCATCCAGCGGA
>JBIOXP010000644.1:0-3267 GCA_044869705.1 Binatia bacterium
CAGTAACGATGCTCCTTGCCGTCTTTGATTCGCCGATTGCAGCGCAAATACATCTTGGCGCTTAATTGTGCGCAAAAACGTGCGCTGAAAAGATACTTGGTCTACACTACAGCCAGTTTCAAACTCTCGCCCCTTGAAATGACAAACCTTTTCCAGTCTCTAACCCTAAAAAAATTCCTATATCGATCCGAGTTGAGAAAGATCGGCTAGCCGCCGATAATCGGTACGCCCGCGCCGCCCAAGGTGCGGCCTCAATGCTACGCTTACCCGCCACGATTTTTGTCTAATATTGAACAGAACTTCAAAAGATTTCCCTGTTACTGTTGTGCGCGGAGAATTGGAATTGCCGCGCTGGAAAAAGTGAAAATCAAGCCGGCTTTTGCAGCCGGCTTTGAGGGAAGCGTTGCCTCATAACGACTCGTCCAACAGCTTGAAAGTACAATCCGACACGGATAATTCCATCCGGTCAAGTGAAAATCATGATTTTCGAAGAGAGCAACAGGAACAGACCGTGAGCGAGTCGAGAGTGACATGAAACCCGCCCTTGACTGGACGATGCTCTTTCGGAAAGAAGCGCGCCAGGTCGAGCGATCACTAACCAACGACCAGCAAGACACGCGCGATGAAATAGGTTTCCTTCTCATCCACCAAGGCTTCCAGGATAGCGGGTGACATTATTCGGATTTTTCTTATCCACATACGCGACCCCCAGTTCTATGCTCTACCGGCGGCGACCCGCGCCAAGAACGGCAATATACGGGTGATGGGTTTCCCGCCGATCGGGATCATGTCGCTCTCCGCGGTGGTCAAACGCGCCGGGCACGAGTGCGTGATGTTTGATCAGGCCAATCCGGAGACACCGAATGAGGTCATTGTTGACCAGATTCGCAGACAACAACCCGACCTGGTCGGGTTGAGTTTTTTGAGCACGACGAGTTACCCGTACGCCAAGATCCTCGCCCGTCAAATTCGCGCCGCCGATTCCCGTATCCGCCTGGCCTTTGGCGGCGTGTTTGCCACGTTGAACGCCGAACTCGTCAAGCAGCAGTGTCCAGAGGTGAATTTCGTGTGCCGCGGCGACGGCGAACAGCTGATCCTCGATTTGCTCGAAAGATTGGATGATCCGGACGAAGTCGCGGGTCTCACTTGGGAAAAGGATGGCCGCGTCGTTCACAACCCGAACCGGGCGCTGGATCGCGCCCTTGATCAATGGCCGTTCCCGGACCGAGAGAGCCTACCTTTGGATTTTGTCGAGTCGATGCCCCTCGATGTGCCTGCGGTGCTGTCGATGGAGCGCTTCACCACGATGCAGACTTCGCGTGGATGTCCGTGGCCGTGCGTTTTTTGCGATATCCCGATCTTCAATGAAGGCAAGTGGCGCTCACGCAGCCCCCAGCACGTTGTCGACGAGTTCAAGCACTTGCAGTCGCTGGATTATGGCGCGGTCTATTTTGTCGATGATCATTTTCTCCTCCAACCCAAGCGTATCGAGGCGATCTGCAAGGGCATCAACAACAACGGCATCAACATCCAATGGGGCTGCGAGGGTCGCGTGGATTCCACCGCGCAGCACCTTTTTCCAGCCATGGCGAAAGCCCATTGCCGCACGCTGATGTTCGGGATCGAGAGCGGCAGCCAGAAAGTACTCGATCGATTAAGGAAAGATCAAACGCTGGAGCAGGTCAAGGTAGCGGTCAACAAGGCCAAGCAAGCCGGAATCGAGATCGTTCATGGTTTTTTTGTCGTCGGCAATCCAGACGAAACCGTCGAAGATATACGCGCGACCTTCGACTTTGCGGCCAAACTTCGATTGGACACGTTCGGATTTAACCGGCTGTGCGTTTACCGCGGTACGCCGCTGTGGAAGGAGTACGTGGGACGTGGCTTGGTCAACGATGCGAGGGACTGGTTCAAGTACTTTAAATGCTCGGAGATCGATCCGACCTGCCTGGCGGGTCCGGTAATCAACGCCGAACGAAGCGCCGGATTCCGCAAAATATTCCGCTACAAATTAACGCACTATCCGGTGCAGACGCTTCGCTTGCTGCGGCGCTTCCTGCGTCACATGGCGCTTCGCGATGTCGTCTACCTCATCATTAAACCCTTCCTCGGACAAAAGCAGGGGCCGACCAAGAACGAGAGGCTTTCGCGTGCCGTCGAGCATCGCGCGCTCAAAGATGCGGCGGCGAAGTTCACGACGCTCCCCGATGAATTGCTCGCCGACGGGATCGGAGACCATCATCCAGAGAGGTAGTCTACGCAGCGCGACGAGGATTTCTAGGTGAGAGATCGATTTGATCCGCCATCTGAAGGACAATCATTTGCCTCACCCCTTTCGCTTGCTCGGGTGCGGCCGCTGCAACGATTGGTTAGGCGCGACCTTTTCAAAGTGCGACTGTAACGCGCAAGAAGGTTGCTGGAATGGAGGTAGCATCCTTGCGCTGGCTTCTGTTTTGGCTGTTGAACAGATTTTTCCAGTTTCTTTTGCAGGTCAGCCGCTCGATTATTCTTTTCTGCAGCTTCGAACACATTCATGGTCGGTCCGTAGTATTTTCTGAAGGCAGACAGGAACTCGGACGGTGCGCCGGGCGCGTCGAGCTATATTCTTCCGATATTCGAGGACAGGGTCATTGCTCAAATCACGTTGAAGGACTTGGAAGATTTCCGGGCCTACTTAAACGAGGTAATGGATCTCGCGGTGAAATCCTGCAGGAACATCATTGACGGGACTTTCCGAGCTATGATGCGCGATGCTCGAAAATATGGCATTGGCGAAAAAGACATTTTCGTCGACTTGACCTGGCCGCGGACTGCAACACCAAAGCCCGATCCGTTCAATGCCGAAGAGCGCGAGGCCATCATTGCCCAGAAGCGGCCTTTTTACTACCCGTTTGTCTGCACACAGTTTGGAACCAGCGCCCGGCCAAGCGAAATGATCGCTCTTCGCTGGGGCGACGTGGATCTTAGCAAGCAAGTGATATCGATCAGCAAGTCGCGCTACATGGAGACCGACAGCCCGACGAAAACGGTCGCCAGTGAGCGGGGAAATAGCCATAGGTGACCCGATCGCAGCCGTGTTGACCTTCCTCAAGCCCTTGCAGTAACGGAGGCTGAATTTGTCTTCAAAAACCAGGAAGGCAACGCAATCAACGAAGACAAATGGCGGGCGAAATACTAGTATCGAGCTCTAAGAGCTTGCGGGATACGGCCGCGGAAGTTCTACGCAATGCGTCAACGTTCATTTCGCTTGCTCTTAGCCGTGGGGTC
>JBIOXP010000645.1:0-4818 GCA_044869705.1 Binatia bacterium
TTTCGGCGGCGCGGTGATAACCAATGACCTGGGAAAATCGCGCCAGCGCTACCGGAGGGTAACACCCGACGCGAATTTCGGGCGTCGCAAACGAGCTCTCTTCACTGGCGACGATCAAATCGCACGAGCTCGCGATTTCGCAGCCGCCGCCGAGACAAGCGCCGCGCACTGCGGCAACGGTCACCTGCGGTAGCGCGAGCAGCTTGCGCACGACTCCATGGACGACTTCGAGCATTTCGGGAACTTTCTCTTTGGTGTGATCGCGAATATCTACGCCCGCCGAAAAGGCGCGTGTACCGGCGCCCTTCAGTACGACAAGATCGGCGCCGCTCTCAACCGCGCACTCGCTGAGAGCTTGATCGAGCTCCTTTAGGAGCGCGATGTCGAGGACGTTAAGTGGCGGCCGCTCCCAGGTTATGGATATACGCCGCTCCTGTTTATCGATCGTGATCGGCACGGCCGGCTCCCAAAACGTTGATGGATCAATTGTTCATAGATCATCGTCGGCGTTCTTACAAACGCCTCACTTGTCGGTGGCCAGTACAGGAGCTTAAAATGGATAGCTTCAGAACAAAAAACCAGCGCGCGAGAAATTTTCGGCAGGGCGCGAAAAATTTGACAAAAACGCTGCCTCACCTTAGACTTGTTGCTCGGCAAGGAGGCTTTATGAAGGTTTCCCGGAGATTCGCCTGGGTTTTCATGTTGGTTCTAGCGCTCCAACCGCAAAGACTCTGGGCTGAATGGGATGACTATGATGATAGTCAGTCAAATCCCTTGAGGGTTGCCGCCTATCTGCTTTATCCAGTGGGATTCTTGACGGAATGGATAGTTTTTCGGCCTTTTCACTTTCTCGTCAGCGCAACCGAGCCACAGGAAGCTTTTTTTGGCCATCGACCGCACCCGCCGATTTTAGCTGAACCACAGTCCACACACGATTACAGCATGCCGAAAACAGTGCCGCAGAAACCCGCTGCCCCAGCACCGGCTCCCGCGCCAGCACAGCCACAAGCCGCTACGACCAGGGCTCCGGAAAACGTCAGAATTGTCGAAGTCCCGGTGGAAAAGCTTGTGGTCAAGGAAGTGCCAAAAATCGTCGAAGTCGAGAAGTTGGTTTTTCCGATGGTCGCTTTCCGCTTTGATTCCGCTGAGCTGAGCGAACTCGGCAAGGGGCAGGTTTATCTCGCAGCCGAGCGACTCAAACAAGTAGCCGATTTAACATTAGTGATCGAGGGTCACACCGACGTGGCAGGCACGGAAGAATATAATCAGAAGCTCGGCCGGCGCCGGGCTGAAACCGTGATCAAGGAGCTTGTGGCGCAAGGCGTAGATCCAAGCCGGGTTTCAGCCATCAGCTTGGGTGAGAGCCGGCCTTTGGTTGATCAGGACACTCAATGGGCACGGGCGGTGAACCGCAGAGTCGAGTTACAGGTCAAAGGCTCTCGTTAAGCGCAGCGGCCTTTCCAGCATCAAGCCCGACCTCCGAAGGTCGGGCTTTTTTTTTGCCCATGAACAGGTCACAATCCAGTTTTTATGGCATACGATCACCACGATCGCTATTACAAAAAAGCCAAGCAGCAAGGCTACCGTTCCCGTGCAGCTTACAAGCTCCTTGAACTGCAGGAGCGTTACCGTTTTCTTCACCCCGGCGATTCTGTCCTCGATTTGGGCGCGGCCCCCGGCGGCTGGCTTCAGGTCGCCACCAAGATACTCGGGCCCGGCGGCAAACTCATCGGTGTGGACTTGCAGGCGATCCCACCATTTCACGAACGCAACATTGTCCTACTGCAAGGCGATATGAGCGACGGCGGGGTACGGGAGCAAATTAAACAGCTGCTGAGCGGTGCGGCAGATTGCGTGTTGTCCGACTTGGCGCCGAAATTGAGCGGTATCCGCGATCGGGACATCGCGCGCAGTTTTGAGTTGAACCAGATTGCCCTGTCAACCGCCGTCGAGTTGCTGCGCCCCGGAGGCGCTTTCTTGATTAAAAGTTTCATGAGTGAGGATCTGCATGCGTTCACGGCGGCAATGAAACGGTATTTTCTCATCGTGCACCGGACCAAGCCGGAGGCCACGCGCCAGGGTTCCTCAGAATTTTATTTCGTCGCTTTGGGGTATTCACCCAGTCCGCTACGCGCGCGTTCGTGATGAACCCTGTCCTTGAGTTCTGGCATGCCTGAATTTCGACAAGATCCCATCACCGGCCGCTGCATCATCATCGCAGCCGATCGCTCCAAGCGGCCTCGGCACTATAACGATCAGGCTGAGCTCGCGTATTCCCTTGGCTGTCCTTTCTGTGAAGGCAATGAACACATGACCCCGCCCGAAATCTATGCGCAACGGGAAGCGCAGAGCGTGAAAGACAAGCCCGGCTGGCGTGTACGCGCGGTTCCCAACAAATATCCCGCGCTTAAAGATTACGGTCGGTGGAGCGCACCCGATGGAAGCATCTATGGGACATCCGCGGCAATCGGTGTCCACGAAGTGATCATCGAAGTTCCGCGCCACATCGCCAACATTGGCGTACTTACCCAAGATCAATTCATCAATATCTTGCTTGCCTATCAGGCGCGTCTCAGTACACTGCGCAAGGATCCGCGCTGGCGCTGCTTACTGATCTATAAAAACCAGGGCGAAGCCGCCGGCGCGACACTTGAGCATGTTCACTCGCAATTAATCGCGCTCCCGTTCGTTCCAAAGGAAGTGAGCGCTGAAATTACTGGCGTGAATCGCCACTATCGATCCACAGGAGCTTGTTTTTACTGTATGATGAGCCGAACGGAAGGTGATGGCGAAACACGTTTAGTTAGCTCGACGGAGCGTTTCGTGGCGCATTGTCCGTTTGCACCCCGCTTTCCCTATGAGACGTGGATCCTGCCAAAACACCACTCCGCGAGTTTCGAGAGCATTTCGAACGCAGACATTTTCGATCTCGCGCGCGCTCTTCGAAACGTGATCATGAAGCTCAACGGCGCTCTGCAAAATCCGGCTTTCAATTACTTCATCCACTCACTTCCGCAGGATTCTGCCGAGCACCAGTATCACTGGCATATCGAAATTTTGCCGCAAATTGCCAAAGCCGCGGGTTTGGAATGGGGCTCGGGCATTCATTTGAATTCCGTAAGCCCCGAAGACGCTGCTCGCCTTTTGCGCGAAACGCCCCCTTAGTTGTCTACGCTCGGTCTGCCGTAGTACAAAAGAAAGATTTCTCGCCGGAGTTTATCCTGTGCGAAGTCGAACGGGGCTCGAATGGCAATTTCTGGTTGGCCTCACTTGTGACCCTTGCCGAGAGACAAAGTCCTTCCCGGACAGAAAATAGAACTCCTCTAAGAAGCAGATCGCGAGATTATTCGACGGTGACACTTTTGGCGAGATTGCGCGGTTGATCGACGTCGGTGCCGCGATGTACCGCAATATAATAGGCGAGCAGTTGAAGCGGAACAGTCATGACGATCGGCGTAAGATAATGCGACGCCTTGGGCAGCGTCAACGTGCGATGAGCGGTGATCTCGGTGGCGGTTTTGGAATCATCCGTCAATACCACGACCTTGCCGCCGCGTGACTCGACTTCCTTCAGATTGCTCACCGTCTTCTGAAAATAGCGATCCCGGGGCGCGAGCACGATGACGGGCATCTTTTCATCGATTAGCGCAATTGGGCCGTGCTTCATTTCGCCGGCAGGATAGCCTTCGGCATGAATATAGGAAATTTCCTTGAGCTTGAGCGCGCCCTCGAGGGCGATCGGGTAATTGATACCGCGGCCGAGGTAGAGAAAATCTCTGCTGTGCATGAGATCGCGCGCTAAATCTTTAACCTCGTTTTCGAGCTCCAACGTCTTCTCGATCCAACTCGGCAACGACATCAGATCACGCAAAAGTTCCCGCGCGTCGTCCGACTTGAGCTTGCCATTGAGGCGCCCTAGAGCGATCGCCAACAGATAAAGCGCCGTGAGCTGTGTCGTAAACGCTTTCGTGCTCGCCACGCTGATCTCGGGCCCGGCATGAGTATAGAGGACGCCGTCCGACTTCCGCGCGATCGATGAATCGATCACATTGCATATGCAGAGGATTTTGGCTCTCTTAGCCCGGGCGATCTCGGTTGCCGCTAACGTGTCGGCGGTTTCACCCGATTGACTCACCATCAACAACACGGATTTTGGATCCATGAGCGGCGAACGGTAGCGGAACTCGGAACCATAATCGACTTCCGCCGGAATCCCGGCGATTTCTTCGAGCAAAAACTTGCCGACCAGGCAAGCATGCCATGCCGTGCCACAGGCGACCAGGTGAAAGCGTTTGATCTGCTTGACTGCGGCCGCAGTCAGTTTGATGTCTTCGAGCGATACTTGACCATCCTTCAATGAGATCCTGCCGCGAAACGTATCCGCCAGCGCGCGCGCCTGATCATGGATTTCTTTCAACATGAAATGCGCATAGCCGCCCTTTTGCGCCGCCACCGCATCCCAGGTAATTTCTTTGACTGGCCGCTGAATGGTTTTTCCCTTGCCGTCGAAGAGACGATAAGAGCCGAGCGTGACCTCACCAATTTCTCCGTCTTCGAGAAACGTCACTCGGCGCGTGTAGTCGAGCAATGCCGGAATGTCTGAAGCGATGAACGTTTCGCCTTCGCCCCAACCGATGACAATCGGCGTGGAATTCTTTGCCACGATCAAACGTTTGGGATCCCGACGATTGAGAAACAGCAGCGCGTACGAGCCGTGGATCTCCTTCAGCGTGCGCCGCACGGCATCGAGAAAATCCATGCCGCGGTCGATTTTTTCCGCAACCAAGTGCGCGACGATCTCGGTGTCGGTCTCAGACG
>JBIOXP010000646.1:0-10713 GCA_044869705.1 Binatia bacterium
CATCGCAAGAACTTGAACAAGCACAAAAGCAGCGTAGTTGGGAATATGGAGAATTGTGTTGACTCCTCCGTCAAAGAACCTGATGCATACTGTCAAGCTCTAATGTAGAAACTGACCGAATTCGCAAGTGTCCAACGTTGTGGACTCATCAATCTAAACAGCTGTTGCTAGGCTCATTTATTTTTACGAACTCATTTGTTTCTTCCAAACTCAAAAACAACGCGCACGTCGCCGCTGTCTGGGACGGTGATCTCCTGACTTCGCATCCCGCCGTCTTCATGCCAGGCTTTTAGAATGTAGCTGCCTGGCGGCAGGTCGGGAATAGAAAACGCCCCTTGCTCTTTCGTCACGGCGAAGAACGGGTGGTCGAAGACGTGTACGAAACCTAGCATCCACGCGTGCGTGTCGCAGACGACCTTCATCATTCCTGCTTGTCGGATCTTCGCGGTCGCATCGATCGTGGTATTTTTAAAAGGCAGGGAAAGATTGAAGACGGTTCTTTCCCCTAAGTACCCATGAGGGATATGCAGCTTCGGATCGTGACTTCTTACGCGGAGCCTTTCTCCTTTTTGAAATGCCAAGACACGAGGCGCGTAGCGGCAGCCGTCATTGTAAAGAAAATTCTCCTTCTGCGGATCAGCCGCTTTGGCGTTCGGAGCAGACTCGACAAAGACGACAACGTTCTTGAGCCCGCCAGCAGCTTCGACCAAATAGGTTTCATTGGGCAGAGTCTCACCGCAGTAGTCTTGATCTTTGGTGATCTTAATGGGCGCAAGTTTCGGCAGGCTATCAACAAACTTAACCTCACCGGTAATCGTGCCGGCACCGATAGAATTCACGATACTAAAGAAGATACTGAAGAGAGCAGTCAGGAGCAGTAGTCTGGGCATCATTGTTGTTCGAATCCTCTCGTTGCGTTAGCAGAGAACTGCAATAAAGCGATTTCGAATCGATTCGACGGACCTTCATACGGCAAAAAAACCGCGCCACCGTAATCCCTCTCTACGCGGTTGTCAAATTGCGGCCTGAAAAAAACCAATCCAAAAAACCGCACGATGGCGATGCCCAAACCGGATCAAGCTTTGGAGTCTCTAACCTGAGACTTCTGTCCTGTTTATTGCCGCCAAATACCGCCTCTTGACAAGAATTCCTCAATTTACTAGCTCGTCACCAGTGCGGGTGCGTCTGGGAGGGGTACTGTTTTTCACTGGGCGGAAAGCATGGTCTCTACCGGTGCGTTAAGGGAAAGCCCCGACTGACGGAGGAGCACGATATGGAAGTTTCACGGCGAGATTTTCTGCGTCTCTCAGTGGCAGCAGGAACCGGTACCGCGCTCAGCGGTTTGGTTGGTTCGGGTGTAAACCTAGGGCCCACGGTCGCGCGCGCCCAGGAGCTTCGCATCAAAGGAGCTAAAACCACCCCGAGTCTCTGTCCCTACTGCTCGGTCGGCTGCGCCACCTTGGTGAGCACCATCGACGGAAAGATCGTGAACATCGAAGGTGATCCGCGAAGCCCGCACAACGAGGGCACGCTCTGCCCGAAGGGCGCGGCGATCTTTCAGCTCCACGTCAATCCGAATCGTCCCACTCAAGTTCTCCACCGTGCAGCGGGTGCGGCGGACTGGGAGGTTTGGGACATCGAGCGCGCAATGGCGCGCATTACTGAGCTCGTGAAAAAGACCCGCGACGATACCTTTATCGAGAAGCTTTCGAACGGCAAGATCGTCAATATGACGCCGGCGATCTTCGCGCTCGGCGGCGCCACACTCGAGATCGAGTTCAATCATATCTGCCAGAAGCTCATGCGCGGCCTGGGCGTAGTCGCGATCGAAAACCAGGCGCGGATATGACATAGCTCCAGCGTCCCCGGTCTGGGGACACGCTTCGGCCGCGGCGCGGCGACTCTCTACCCGCGGAGCATGTACGATTCCGACTGTGTCGTTGTCATGGGCTCCAACATGGCAGAGAACCACCCGGTTGCCTTTCGCTGGCCGATGAAGGCCAAAGTCGAACGCGGGGCGAAGATCATTCACGTCGATCCGCGCTTCACTCGGACCAGCGCCGTCGCGGATATTTATGCTCCGGTTCGCGCCGGCTCGGACATCGCTTTTTTGGGCGGCGTCATCAACTACGTCATCAATAGCGAAAAATGGAATACCGAGCCGTTTTTCAAGACCTTCGCCGTTACCTACACGAACGCCGCCACAATCATCACCGAGGATTTTAAAGATACCGAGGATCTGGACGGAGTTTTTTCCGGGCTTTTGGAAGCTAAGGGCGACATGAAGGAATGGCCGTTCAACGGATTTACCAATCAGTACGACAGCGCGAGCTGGCAATACGCCCGGACCAAGATCGGCGATCAGGGACGCACGGCCAGTACCGCGCAGTCCGGCGAAACACCCGGAGCCAAATCAGGTCAGCAGCCGCAAGGCGCCCCAGGGACAACTCCCGGCACAAATCAGGGACCTCCCTTCGACAATCTGGTGAAGTCGCTCGTTAAGCCCGCGCCGCTGCGCGACGATACGCTTCAGAATCCGAGGACGGTTTTCCAGATCGTCAAGAGACACTACTCACGTTACACGCCGGAGATGGTCGAGAAGACCACCGGCTGTCCGAAAGAAACGTTTCTCAAAGTGGCCGAGACCATCCTGGCGAACTCGGGCACCGACCGGACGACCTCTTTTGCCTATGCCGTCGCCTGGACCCAGCACACTTACGGCGTGCAAATCATCGGCGCCTGCGCGCTGCTGCAACTCTTGCTCGGCAATATCGGCCGCCCCGGCGCGGGAGTGATGGCGCTGCGCGGACACGCCTCGATTCAGGGCTCGACCGATGTGCCCACGCTGTATCATTCCATCCAGGGCTACATGCCCGCGCCCACAGCGCTCAAGAAGCACGACACGCTTCAGGACTATCTCGCCGCTGAAACGCTTCCCACCGGCTACTGGGCGAACATGCCGAAGTTCGTCGTTTCCTACATGAAATCCGTCTACGGCGAGGCTGCAACCGCCGAAAACCAGTTCGGCTGGGACTGGCATCCGAAAATTCTCGGCGACCACTCGCATATGGCGATGTTCGCGGCGATGAACGCCGGTGCCGTGAAAGGGATGTTTTGCGTCGGTCAGAACCCCGCCACCTCGCTCAATGCCAGGCTGGACCGCGCCGCGCTCGGAAAGCTCGAATGGCTCGTGGTCAAAGACAACTGGCTGACCGAGACCGCCAATTTCTGGAAGAACGCCCCCGAGATCAAAAACGGCCAAATAAAAACTGCGGATATCAAGACAGAAGTCTTCTACCTGCCGGCGACGCAAGTCGCAGAGGTCGAGGGCACCTTCACCAACACGCAGCGGCTGCAGCAGTTCCATCACAAAGCCGCCGAGGCGCCCGGCGACTGCCGCTCCGACACCTGGTTTTACTACGAGCTCGGCAAACGCTTGAAAAAGCTCTATGCGAATTCCACCCAACCGCGCGACGAAGGTTTCAAGAATATGGTGTGGGATTACGAGCACGAAGACGAAAACGAGCGAAAAAAAGGCGAGCCCTCATCGGCAAAAATCTTAAAGGAGCTGAACGGGTTTTTCACCGCCGATCCGGCGCGCCACTGCGTCGGCTTCGGGGAATTGAAGGATGACGGATCGACGACCTGCGCATCCTGGATTTACTCCGGGGTTTTGCCGGCACTCGGGAAAAATCTCGCCGATCGTCGCACTCCGGACGCGCCGGGAAAACCCGGCGCTCAGCTCGAATGGGGATGGGCCTGGCCGGCAAATCGGCGTGTGATGTATAACCGCGCGTCCGCTGATCCTGAAGGAAAGCCATGGAGCGAACGGAAGAAATGGGTTTGGTGGGATGCGGAGGCGAAGAAATGGGTTGGTTACGATGTGCCGGACTACATTGCGACAAAACCGCCGAACGATAAAGCTAAACCCGGCGCGGCAGGCATGGATGCGCTTCCCGGAACCGCTCCTTTTATAATGCGGGCCGACGGTCTCGGTTGGCTTTTCGCGCCGGCCGGCCTGGTGGATGGTCCGCTGCCGACCCACTACGAGCCGGTCGAATCGCCAGTGCACAATCCACTCTACAAACAGCAAACGAGCCCGGTCTACAAATACTGGAAAGATTCCGGAAATCCGCTGGCACAAGTCGGCGATCCGAAATTCCCGTATGTGATCACAACGTATCGGCTGACGGAACACTACCTGGCCGGCGCGATGAGCCGCTGGTTGCCCTGGCTAGCGGAGCTTCAGCCGGAGTTGTTCGTCGAAATCAGTCCGGAGCTCGCCCAGGAAAAGGGCATCAAGAATCTTGACTGGTGCAAGATCTCGAGCCCGCGCACGCAAATCCGCGCCAAAGCTCTGGTCACCCGGCGCATGCGGCCGTTTAACATCGACGGTAAAGTCATTCACCAAGTCGGCATGCCCTGGCATTGGGGCTACGAAGGCTTAAGTACCGGAGACGTGGTTAACGAGCTGACGTCTCTGATCGCCGACCCAAACGTTTCGATGCATGAAGCGAAGGCGTTCATCTGCAACGTCGAGAAAGCGTGATGGAGAAAACTGGAGTGACGGAGTAACGGAATAATGGAGTGATGGGTTTTCCGAACCAATACTCCAACACTCCATCACTCCAATTACTCCTCCTTAGGAGTGCATATGGCTGAGCCCATGGGATTCTATACCGACACTACCGTGTGCATTGGCTGCAAGGCGTGCGAAGTCGCCTGCAAGGAATGGAATCAGCTGCCCAGCACCAACGGCGGCATTAACACGTTGAGCGGCGACAGCTATGACAATACCCGTCGGCTCGACGGCATCCACTGGCGACACGTGAAATTCATCGAGCAGTTTACCGATACTCGACAAGACGGTCGCTGGCTCCTGATGAGCGACGTGTGCAAGCACTGCGTTCAGGCACCTTGCCTCGAAGTCTGTCCCACCGGCGCGATCACCCGCACCGAATTCGATACCGTAGTGATCCAGTCGGATACGTGCAACGGCTGTCGCGACTGTATCTCCGCCTGTCCCTTTGGTGTGATCGAAGTGAATCCGGTATCGGGCACCGCGCAGAAGTGCACCCTCTGCTACGATCGTATGCAGGTCGGGATGGAACCGGCTTGCTCTAAAGCTTGCCCGACCCAATCCATTCAGTTCGGCAAAATCAGCGATCTGCGCAACCGAGCGCAAAAAAGGGTCGAGCAGCTGCAGCAGGGCGGCGAAAAGCGCGCTTACCTGTATGGGGCGGACGATAAGATTCTCGGCGGCTTGAACTCTTTCTATCTGCTGGTGGACAAACCGGAGGTGTACGGCTTGCCACCCGATCCGAAAATGCCGACGCGCAATCTTGCGTCGGGCTCTTTGTTCCATTTATTAGGCGCTGTCGTGGTCGGCATCATGGGGCTGATCAATTTTCGTAACCGTGGCGCCCGGGTGGATAGCGGGGAGGAACGGCTATGAACACGTACCCTTCAAGCACTTTTTTTAGCGCTCCGCCTGAGTGGGGTTGGTTGATCGTGCTGTACTTTTTTTTCGGCGGCCTTGCCGGCGGAAGCTATTTTCTTGCCGTGTTGATCGATCTGTTTGGCCGGCCGGAGGACCGTCCTCTGGCGCGCCTCGGTTACTACATCGCTTTTCCGTGCATCGTGGTAAGCGCGATACTTCTGACCGCCGATCTCGGGCGGCCGCTGCGCTTCTGGCATATGCTGATCGAGTCGAATACTTATCAGCCCATGTTTAAGTATTGGTCACCGATGTCGGTCGGCTCCTGGGCGATCCTGATATTCGGAATATTCAGTCTGGTTTCTTTCATCGGAGCCCTGATCGAAGAAGACAATCGTCTCGACTGGCCGGCGGGACGAAGCATTCGCCGTCCGGGAGTGCTCAGCAAACTGATTGCCGTGCTCGGGGGATTCTTTGCATTTTTCGTCGCGGGCTACACCGGAGTGCTTCTGGGCATTACCAATCGTCCTATTTGGTCGGACACGCCGCTCCTCGGGATGCTATTTATAGTTTCTGCCGCATCGATATCGGCGGCAATGATGCTTCTGCTGGCCCATAGATCTCGCTGGAGGATGCCCGCTGTCGGAGCACTGCATCGCATGTTCGGATGGGTAGGGATCCTGGAATTTATCGTCTTGATCGCTGTGCTGATATCGCTCGGACCGGTGGCTCGTGCGTGGCTGAATGCCTGGGGACTTCTGCTCTTTTTTGGTGTGATTGTTATCGGCATGTTGATTCCTTTTGCTCTCTCCTGGCGCCGGGACTGGCTCGGTGATCTCAATCGAGCGACCGCGGCTGTGCTCGTCATGCTTGGCGGGTTCATTCTTCGGCTCGTGATCGTTTTTTCGGCTCAAGGAGTTTGATGTGAGTCTCGCGGCAATTGTTCTCGTCTCAATTCTCGCCTACCTTGCCGGCTGTGGGAGCCCGGAACAAATGCGAACGCGCGGCGGCGGTCCGGGTGCCGACCCGGGCAATCGCGGTAAAATCGTGCGCCTCCACGAAGGCGCAAGACCCTTCGACAAAACGCCTAAACTCATTCCCACCGAGCATCCGCCTTTAGATTCTGCCAACCAGGCGGAACAACTCAGCCGCAAGTGACAGTCATCGATACTGGCCTGCAAGATCTCAAACGCCAGCATCCGGAATGGGAGCCATGGCTCGCCGTTGTGCAGACGATGCTGCGCGAGATTAACAATCCTCACTGGGATGCGGTGGTTCCGCGCGGCGTGACACCACAAGACAAGACGCCGCTTCTCGCGGGAGCGAGCCTCGGTTTGCAGCAAGATTCGGTTTACGATTTATTTCGCTCGCTGATTCGAATCGCTTCACGAAGCGGAACACCGCAGATGGCGAGTTTAGAACACGCGCTAGAGGCGGATCTGGATATTCTCGACTTATTCAAAGCCGCGCTGCGCCAGGATTGCGATTATCTCACGCAAAGCGCCATCGCCCTCGGTGCGCAACCCGAGGCGTTCCAGGCCGTTACGGCCCTCGTGCCGATGCCTTTTTTGCACGCGTGCAATCGCCATTGGAAGCACTCGACCGCGGCAGGCTGGTTGGAAGGATATTGTCCCGTGTGCGGCGCCTGGCCGGCATTCGCCGAAGTGCGAGGAATCGAGCGTACGCGCTATTTTCGCTGCGGCCGCTGCGGTGGAGAATGGCGCAGTCATTGTCTATTTTGCGCCTATTGCGGCATGAACGATCATGAAGCGCTGGTCTCGCTAATCCCGGAGAATAGCGGCCCCAACCGCGTGATCGAAGCGTGCAAGCGTTGCTTAGGTTATGTCAAGGCGTTTACGACGCTCGAAGCCAGCGCGCCTGAGAAAATCATTCTCGACGATCTCGCCAGCGTCGAGCTTGATGTGGCCGCTGTCGAACAAGGATACAAACGCCCCCAAGGCGCAGGATACATGCTGACGTGACGATCACAGATAAGCAGTTAACGCCGGGGTGGCAATGATGAAACCACCGACAGATTCGCTGCCGCCACTGCGCCCGGCCGATGTTTGTCGAGCTTTGCTCGCCGCGCTTGACGCTGCGGAAGGCCGCAGACGTAAACGCAAGCGCGACCAGACGCCCGATGCCATTGGTCTCACGGTCAAGCGGGAACTCCTTGAGCACGTCGTTCGAGAGAATCCCGACCCGGAGATGTTTGAATCGTGGCTGCTCAATTATTCGCAAAGCAAAGATCGTTCGGGCTCCGTTGCTGCTATGGCGAGAAGCGTCCTGGACGAATGGCGGCTGGCGCACTCGATGGGAGAATTTAGAGTCTGGCTGGAGCAAGGAGCGCCGTCCGATGATGCCAAGGATGAAAATCCGCCGGCGCGGCAGCCGCGCTGAGAAAAATCTCGTCAGCCGGTTTCACGCACGTTCCAAAATCGTGCAGCTCACGCAAGTTTTTCTGTAGCACGCCATTCGCTAGCGGTCCGAAGAAAACTTCTTTTCGGCTCCGCCATCTTTAGAGGCACCCACGCCGAGTCAAGTTTGACAGGAAATCTTCTCAGGTATTAGTGTACAAACATTTTAAAACAGCGGGACCAGGTAACCGCCGAAAAATCGGTTGAACAGGGTTCCAATGAAAAACCCTGGCCTCGTTGCTATCTTACGGAGTTGTCTGCGTGTTTTGTTACAGCGGCTTCTGAGACAAAGATCGCAACTGCGGCTTCACTCGCTGTCGGAAGTTTTCCATGCGAAACACGATTGGGCTGAAGATCCTCGTTATTGTCGCCCTACTCTCGTTGATCGCTGGCGCGGTTGCCTGGATCAACGCGAGAAAATCCGGTCAGGTCGAAAGCCTGCTGACCAGTGTCAAAGAGACCTATGTACCGGCCTACGCAGCGCTCGCACGGGCTCATATCCGCTCGCTCGAGCAGTCCGCCTATCTGCGTCGTCTGGCACTCGCCAGTTTCAGATCCCCCGTTGACCCATCCGAAGTCGCTCGCCTGCGATCTTTGGTGGAGCAGAAAGCGAAAGAAGCCGACAACGAAGTCCTCACCGCGCGCAAGGCGATCGCCAGAGCGATCGAGGATCGCGTCAGCTTCGGGGACGAGATGCTCTTGAGCCGACTGGACACACGGCTGGAGTTTCTCCAACGCTATGATGCGACTTATGACACGGTGCGCGGCCAGATCGAAAGCGCCCTCGCAAATCACGATGAGACTCAGTTTAGTCGCACTCTCACCGCCCTCGACCAAGCGCGCGATACGCTCAATGCCGAGAGCGAGGCGGTTCGACGCGAGATGCTTAACCTGCTGGATCAGGCGATGCGCGACACAATCTCGGAGCAGAACCGTTCTGTACGCTACGGGATCATACTACTGGCCGCCGCCTTGACTATTGGTTTGGTGGCGGCAGCGGCGATGACCGCGCATCTGGTCCGGCGCTTACGGCGTTTGCTGAAGGGCGCGATAGCCGTCCAGGGGGGTTCCCTCGATACCGAGCTTCCCGTGACCTCGCACGACGAGATTGGCGATCTCACTGCGGCGTTCAACGCGATGGTGCGGGAACTGCGCACCAAGGCGCGAGTGCGCGAGACTTTCGGCAAATACCTCGATCCGCGCATTGTCGAGGATCTTATCCAACGGCCGGAACTGCTGAGCAGCAAAGGCGAGCGCCGAGTGATGACGGTATCGTTTACCGACATGATGGGCTTCACGTCTTTGACCGAGGGCGTGACACCCGTAGCGCTCGTCAATGTGGTCAACCGTTACCTCTCGACGATGTCGGAGCCCATTCGCCAAAGTGGCGGTATCATCGATAAATATGTAGGCGACGCCATCATGGCTTTTTGGGGCCCGCCGTTCACGGCCGCAGACGAGCAGGCCCGCCTCGCCTGCGTGGCGGGCCTGGCACAGGTGGAACTCCTGTCGGGCTTTCGCCAGAGCCTGCCGGAGGTGCTTGGCATCAAGCGCCACGTGCCGCACGTCGATATGCGCATTGGCATCGCCTCGGGCGATGTCGTGATCGGCAATATCGGTTCGGACGTATCGATGAGCTATACGGTGATGGGAGACGCTGTGAACCTGGCCTCGCGCCTCGAAAACGTGAACAAAGTCTACGGGACGCATTTACTGGTTAACGCCATGACGCGCGACATGGCGCGGGATTCCTTCGAGTTTCGCGAGATTGATTTGATCCTCGTGGTCGGAAAAGAGGAGCCGGAGCAAATCTTCGAAGTCCTCGGACGCCGCGGTGAAGTGGCGCAATCGACGCTAGATTTAGCTGAGCGGTTTGCGTTGGGGCTTGCGGCGTACCGCCGACAGGCCTGGACGGAAGCAACGACGGCGTTTCGGAGCTGCATCGAGCTGGCGCCCGAGGACGGCCCCGCTCGCGTCTTCTGCGAGCGGATCCCATTGCTGTCAGCTCAGCAGCTGCCGGCAAATTGGGACGGCGTCTGGATTCTTGCCGAGAAGTGAGTCAGCGCCCGACGCTGGCTCTACGGTAATTTCGGTCTGTTCTTCCAGTACGGCATGGCGCGAACCGCGCGCGCGGGAAAACCGCGCTCGCGCACGAGATGCGCATGTACGATCGCGCAGAGCCACGCCTCACCGGTTACATAGGCGGTCGTCGATTTCGCCGACGGCAAGCTTTGGCCGGCGAGCCACGAAACAAGAGCCGATCCGACGCGCCCGGCACGATCTACCCAGTGAACCGCTTCCGGACGAAAAACTTCAGAGTCGGGCCAGCGGCGCTCGATCGACGAAATCTCGAAGCAAGCAAACACGACAGCATCCTTCGGCAAAGCTCGCATCATGGCGTCGGCTGAGGCGATCGAGGTCTCGTCACCGAAGAATAACTGTGCTTCGGTGGAGCGGTCGAGCGCGATCGGAAGAACATGGGAGCGCGCGATCTCGACCGCGTCCCCGACCGCACACTGCGTAGCCCACCGGCTCCCCAGCCCTAATCCGTGCAGCACTACGCACACCTCGAACTCGCCCTGCGCCGTGCTCTTCCACACCGAGTAGTGGCGCTCGTCGGCACTGCCGCCTTCAAGTGGCAACCGGATCGTCACGTCTGCGCCGGGGTCAGAAGCGAAACCTGCGCGCGCCTCTGCAGCGATCGCTATATTCCTGATTTGCGGACAAAGGAGCCGCGCCGCGACAATCCGGGCGGCTTCGAATTCCTGGGGCATGGGCGCCGTCAGCGGGTCGTGGTAGATCTCGCACGGCGAGCCAGTCGCATCAGTCCGTCGTAAGCTGCGTACTTGTAGGACTCGC
>JBIOXP010000647.1:0-7892 GCA_044869705.1 Binatia bacterium
GGATTCATTCACGCGATGCCGAGACCTTGGCGCTGCTCGCGCGCGAAGGCGTCCACACTGGATACCTTTTCTTCCTGCCGCGCGAGCGAGTGGCGCAGCGCTATCGTGAATACCTGCGCCTCTGGAATGAGGCGCGCCATGCTTTCAAACCGAACATCGGCTATTGGGTATTGGTGTATGTCGATGAGACTGACGCAAAGGCAATCGCGAAAGCGAAACCCTGGTTTGAATACTGTTTCACGAAAGTTTTTGGCACCCGCGCAGAGGGCGGTGTCGGCTACTTGAGACTCGCGGAAAATCACGCCAAGCGCGGCGATTCGGACGCGGCCGAGATCGCCAGACATGTCATTGATCTCGATTATCTTCGCGACCGCAAGCTCGCGTTCGTGGGCTCACCGCAAACGGTCATCGAGCAAATCAAGGCCGCCGCAACCGAAGGTGTTTTTAATACGGTTTTGGGCGAGTTTAACATCAGTCCGATCGACGAAGAGGATCTCATGCGTTCGATCCGCCTCTTCGGCGGAGAAGTGATTCCAGCCCTTCGTAATTTCGAGCCTTACTAAGATCTGCCTTGTCGTCGCAAACCTGTACTGATACGTGAGCCACTCACGGCCGATAGATTTCCGACTCCGGCGGTATTTCCATTAGCTCGATGCTGTTGCCGTCGGGATCGGAGATAAACGCAATGCGCTGCTTTGCGCGGCCGATGAATTTCCGTTCGGGTTTGATGTTCATCTTCGCTAGATGCTCGAGCGCTTGATCCAAATTATCCAGCACCAGACAGAAATGAATATAGCCGATCGGGTCGGACGGCGAGGCGAGAAGGTTTTTGCCGCCGGGAAACAATTCGATGCATTGCCCATTGGCAAATTCTAGAAACATCAGCTCCGGGCGATCGCCTTGCCGCTCCGCGTGATAGATCTTTTTGGCGCCGAAGGCATCGGCGTACCAGCGCACGCTCCGCTCTGTATCGGCAACTTTGAAAGCGACATGACCGAAACGAAGACCCGCGATCGACATGAATCCTCCCGTCAATGGTCATTCTGGGCCCTTCGATTGTACTCAGGGTGAACTCCGCCAAAGAACCTCGTATCTGGAATTGGCCGAAAAGTCGAGATGCTTCGCTGCCGCTCAGCATGACACTTGTGTTTGTCCGATTGTGACAGAGAGACCTCGCCGCAACGGATCAGAGCAACAGATCCTACATTCAAAAAACGCGAAATAGCTTTTCCGCCGCCGGCTTAGTTTTGATTAACTTAATATCAGAAAGCTGATCCGTCAGCGTCTTCCAGCGCTCGACGGTCATTTTGCCCAATTCCTGAGACGAGGCGCCTGCGGCAAGAATAAACGGTTTTTGCACTTCCGCCGCCTCTTTCATCGTGTCTCCGTCCATCGCGGGGTTGAGCTTCACCATCAACTTGTTCGCCGGCCCGGGATCACGCAAATACTCGATCCAGCCTTCGCGGACGGCGTCGATCAGATCACGCGTTTGCTTTTGATTTTTTTCCAAATACTGTCGGCGCGCGATCACGACTGTGCCGTACGGTTTGAACCCGGCATCGGCAATCAGAAAACTCTGCGCCGGTTTGCCTTTCTTCCGCGCGATCAGAGGTTCCGCAGTGACGAAACATTGCTGCGAGTAATTTGGATCGGTCAGGAAAGTCGCAATTCCGCCGGCGTATGGCACGAGGTTGACCTTGTAACCGCGAAATTGGCTTTGTAGGAACAGTGCGTGCGGCGAGCCGCTTTGTATCGCCAAGGTACCCGGCGTGTTGAACACATCGCCGATCGATTTAAATCCCCGTTCCGGATGCGCCATGATTCCCTGCGGATTGATCTGATACACGGCAAACAAGGCGACCACGTCGGTGCCACGCGCTTGAGAGATCACCACCTCATCGGCTGCCGCGATGCCGAAAGGCACTTTGCTGTTGGCAACCATCTGGACCACGGGCGTTCCCGCGCCGCCCTCGGTGATCTCGAGATCGAGATTTTTCTTCTGAAAAGCACCCGACAGTTTTGCTGCGTAAAAGCCGCCGAATTCCGGCTCGGCTTTCCAGTTGAGCGCAAACTGCAGCTTGACGGCCTTGGCGGATTCCGCCCCTGCGGCAATGGCCGGCGCGAATATCAATGCAATAATAATCAAAAACTTCATCCAGGCTTCCTTTCTGATGTATGCCATGAACCCAAGGTCAGCGCCGAAACAAAATTGACGGCGCCGACGAGCACGACGCCAAGCAGCGCTGAAATCAAAACTGCGGCGAACACCCGATCGATCCTTTGTTGCGTCCTCGCCGAATCGACGACACTGCCCAGCCCACCGCCGCCGATAAATTCACCGACGATCGCGCCGACCACCGCAAGACCGGAGGCGATCCGCAGACCGGAAAAGATCTGCGGCAGAGCGAAAGGAATTTTAAGCATATAGAGCATCTGCTTCGCCGTGGCTGAATAAAGATTGAACAAATCAACCAGCGCGGGCTCCGTTGACTTGAGCCCGAGCAGAGTGCTCGCGATGATCGGAAACACCGAAACGATCGCAGCCGACGCGATCACGGTGGGTTGGCCGAAGCCAAACCAGATCACCAGCAGAGGCGCAATCGCGATGATGGGCACTGTTTGGAAGAAAACGGCGTAAGGATAAAAGGCGCGCCGCGCGAGATCCGACGACGACAAGGCGATCGCGAACAAGGTTCCCGCAGTGAAGCTGAGTAAAAGGCCCACCAAGGTAGAACTGAGAGTTGTCCAGGCTGCAACCGCGAGCTCGAGCCGATCATCGATTAAAGAACGAAATACTTCGCTCGGCGCCGGAATCAAGTAAGAAGGAACCCAACCGGAGCGCACGGCAACCTCGCACACGCCCATGCCGACGAGGAGCGGCAGCAGCGGCGGCAGCAGCGCCGAGATTCGTGCGTTCAGGTTCATGCGTTTGCTTCGGGATTCGGAACCGCAGCCGAGATGCGACTCATTTCTTGGACATAATTCAAGCTCGTGCGCAGCGCCGCTGTCCGCGCTGCCGGCAAGATAATCGAGCTGTCCAGGAGAATACGCGCCGGCCGTGGCGAAAGAACAATCACCCGATCGGCGAGAAACACCGCCTCCGAAATCGAGTGCGTCACGAATAACACGGTCATTCCGAGCGCCGCCCAGATCTCGCGAAGTTGCTGTTGCAGGGCATGGCGCGTGGGCTCGTCCAGCGCGGCGAATGGCTCGTCCAGCAGCAGGAGATTAGGACGCGTGATCAACGCGCGCGCCACCGAGGTTCGCATCTTCATGCCGCCGGAAAGCTCGTGCGGATAGCGCGCGACAAACTCCATTAGGCGAACACGGCGCAGTTCCTCTTCCGCGCGGGTCCTGGCTCGGTCGATATCCCATCCCTGCAACTCCAGAGGAAGGGTCGTGTTACGCAGCACGTTTCGCCACGGGATCAACGTCGGTTCTTGAAAAACAAAACCACGCGCAATCGCATCCTGGCCGGCGTCAATGGCCAGTCGGCCGTCATCTGCTCGATCAAGCCCCGCAGTGAGCCGCAATAAAGATGATTTGCCGGATCCCGAAGGACCGAGCAAAGCGACGAACTCACCAGGCTGGATCTGAAAGGTGATGTGATCGAGCACCAGGCCAGTACCCGGAAATGCGCGTGAAATTCCCTCGCAAGAAACCGCGGCGCCCGATTTACTCTGGCCTGGATGCAAAATGGAACTCATCGAACGCTTTTGCACTGCATTGCACGCTTACTTTACCCGTTCCCAACGAGTCACTCCAGCCGCGAGAGCCATAGCCTCGCAGTGACGCTTGTTGAACAACTACTCTGACCGAACCGGACCCGACGAGCTTCTATTTGGATAACTTCAACGAGTAAAAATCGATGCAGTTGTCGCGCAGAATCAGTTTTTTCTCCTGCTCGGAAAGATCCTTCCGGGCGCAAAAGCGAGGAACGTCTGCAAGAAACTCTTCGAGCGTCGGCCGTTCATGCGGGTAATCCGAGGGATAGATAATTTTTTTCACTAATCCGAGGCTGATCACGTAAGGCAAGATTTTTTCTTCGAGCTCGCAGGAAAAATAAATCGGACAGGTCCGGATGTAATGGCTCGGCTCATGGGCTAACAAAGGCGCCTGCTGCGGGAGCTTTTCGAACTTTTCATCCAAACGTTCCATCAAATAAGGCACCCAGCCGACGCCGGCTTCGAGAAAGGCCATCTTGAGGCTTGGAAAGCGCACCGGCGCGCCATCGAGCAGATAACTGGTAAAGTGGATCTGTTGCGCCACCGCGTGTTCCATAACCAGAATCTTCACGAACGAATCGTACAGGTCGAGGCCCAGACCGGCGCTCGAGCCGCCGTGCACGGCCAGCGGCACATTGAGCCGCACCGCGGTTTTATAGAGCGGATCGTACATCGGATGACCGAGACCGCGCGGCAAGCCCGCCGCGGGAATGACGCCACCGACCATCTTTAATTCGTTCACGCAGCGCTCTAACTCTTCTGCGGCTGCGCCGATATCCTGAACCGGCAGCAAAGCCACGCCCCAAAGGCGGCGCGGTTCTTTTTCCAGATACTCGCCGTAAAGATAATCGTTGTAGCAACGCGCCATGACCATAGCCCACTTAGGATCTTTTATATGTGCCATCGCGAGACCCATGGTCGGATAGAGTACCGCTCCAGCGACGCCGGAATGCTCCAAGAACAGACGCCACTTCTGCAAGCATGGCGTCTGGTCAGGAGCTTTGCGCGTGCTCCGCGGCCAACCATCCAGTGATGGAAAGAGCGCCGTCAGCGCGCGCCGGCCTTCGAACGGCGGCGGGAGGTAACGGCGCAACTCGTCATCGGTTTCCATTACGTGGCCGTCGGCATCGATCGGCGCGTAGTCCATCGCTTAGCGCTCTCCCTTCTATTTGCTCCAAAGAGATTTATAGAAGCCCTCGTTAATCAGCTCCTGTACTAAACTGTTGTCGTAGAACCGATCGGGCGCGAACTCCTTCGCCTGCGGGTTTTTCACCGCCTCTTGATCGAGCACGACCTGCACTCCTTCGGGTTTGACCAAAGGGATTTTTTCCGTGAAGTCCTGGGCATATTTGAGGCTGCCCTCCAGCATGCCGGGATCGTCGATCCTGGCATATTTCCTTAAAATGTTTTTTGCCTGCTCTCGCTGCTCAAACATAAACTGTGTCGCGCGACCGAAGCCGCGCAGAAAAGCCTTGGCTTCGCTTCGTTGTTCGCGCACAAAGCGCCGTGTCGTCGTGAGTCCGGCAATGACAAAGTAAATTCCTTCGTGCGCGAGATTGGCAATCACCCGATTACCCCTCTGTTCAGCCACATACGAGCTCGGCGCCGAAAGAGGCGCCGCGCTGATCGAACCGCTGCTCAGCGCCGCAGCCAACTCCGGCATTCCTCCCGCCTGCATGAGGTTGACGTCGCGGCCGATCTGCAGTTGATTTTTTTTAAGATACTCGCGTATCGCAAATTCAGAAGACGAACCTAGCCGCGTAATGCCGATTCTCTTGCCCTTCAAATCTTGAACGCCAGTGATTTCCGGCCGCGCCATAATATAGAACGCCGCCGTATTGATCACCGCGCCCATTAAGACCAAGTCACCCCCTTGGAGGCCGCTGCTCACCACGCTACCGCTGTTCACGGTCGAGATCGCAACTTGCCGGGCAAACATGGCCTGGGCCATAGTCGTCGAGCTGGCGATATAAATGAGCTGAGCGTCAAGCCCTTCTTTTTTGTAAAAACCAGCGTCATTGCCGATCCAAAACGGCAGAAACACCGAAGTCACCGAGGAATAGCCAACCACCAACGGTGCAGCGGCTGCCGCGGCGGCAAATAACAGAGACGAGACGACACCCAGAAAGAGATTTGTCAAAAAGTCGTTGAACTGCGCGGGCATTGTCATTTCGACCGACAGACTCTTATGAAAACTGGTTCGGAGCCTTTCGACGAGGGCTCAGGGCGAACAGGTAAGTGCTCGGTTTCATGAGAAAGCGCATCGTTCGTGGGTGAGCCGAATCGAACCATGATCGGTTTTTCACGCACTCTGTCGAAGGGAGAAATCTTGCCGAAACTTTTATTCGATCAGTTTGCGCGCATCAAGATGGATGAACGTCGCGCCGCGGCTTTTCGCTCGATCCACCATATCTTCGGTGCCGCCGGGGCCGTCGCCCGTGGCGCCATTCCAGAGCGCGATCAGCGTCAGGTGGTCACGGGCTAAAAAAAGCGCGTTGTGAAGCATCCACAAATTCGACCTCTGCCAAATGTCATACCCGGGCTTCGCTCGTAGCCAACGCGGCAACCGCTCGGATTCGGATAAAATTTTGGGCTCGTGTTTGGCAAACAGCCGATTGAATCGTTCCACCCACTGGGCTCCCGCATCCGCAACCGAAGCTTTGATGTATTCGTTTCTTGGCAAAACTAAGTACATCTGGCTCGGGATCTTAAATTCCTCGCAGACTTCGTGAAAAAGAATATCGCCTCCGGATGCGCCACCGGCGACCCCAATGAATCTGTCGTTACCTTTTGCCATTTCCCTCGCGACCGCATCGCGAATCATTTCTCGTGCTTCATTTTCTTTGGCCGCAGGGAACCGCGGCTTGGCGCGGTCAGGTGCGTCGATTCGGTGTCCGGTGAACAAGATGACGCGCGGCGATACTTCCTGAACTCGCGACGCCACGGGGCCGATTCCTTCGAGACCGGCTTTGATATTCTCGTTGAGAATTCCTAGCCGTTGATAGAGCAAAAGCTGCCTTTGCACCGCCTCGCGCGCCTGCTGCGAAGCGTCACTGAGCGCCTTTTTGTATGCCTGCGCCACGCGATTGGGCCGGCCGGAGGTCAAACAGATTAAATCGGCCGTGCTGATCTCGGTCCACACATCGCTTTTGCCGCTTCGTTGCAGCGCGGTCTGTTTCGATTCGATCGCGAGTCTCACGCCAGCCGCGAGATCACTGCGCATTTCCTTGAGCTTTGCCAAATTTTGATTCGCTTCCTCTTCCGAGTCGAAGTTGTCGCGCCAAATACTCCCTTGGCATTGCGCCAACTCAACGAGCATGGTCACCATCGCCAGTGCATTCAGACCCGAATAGAAATGGTTTCGGTCCTCGCTGAAGCCTGCGCGGTAAAGAGCCAGTGATTTTTCCAGATAGGGCGATGCCAAAGCCGCTTGCTGCGTCGCTTCGGTACCGTTCAAATTACCCCAGCTTTGTTCCCATTGATTCTTTGCATTTCGTCCCATTAAGGCACGAATTTCGGCGCGTTGAGGAGAAGAAATCTCCTTGTTTTGAAGCGCCCGCTCCACGGCTTGATCCGAGCTTACCAGATCACCCAAGCGCTGGAAAATTGTCGCAAGAAATGTGTTCGCCTCGACGTCGGTTTCATCGTACTCCCGCGCTCCGAGCCACGTCACTTTGGCTCCCTGCCAGTCTTTCAGTCGAAACTGCGCATTGCCGATCAGCCGAAGGCCGGCAATGCGCCAAGCAAAGCCATCGACCTCGGTGGCGAGAAGCTGCAGATTGCCGCCGTTGTTGCCCGCTTCAGCGCGTTCGATTTCTTCGCGAAAGTCGAATGGAACGACCAACACTTTGGTAGGATCGGCAGGTTCGAGACCAGGCAGCAAATGATAAACAGGACTATCGGCATTCTGGGCATCGAGAGTAAGCCTGAGCGCGGCAGCCAAGATGTCGACCGCACCGCCCGGATTCTCCGAGTCGTAGGAGAGATAACGATCTGTTTTTAAATCGAACGGCACATCGCTTTCCGCTGCTTGTGGTTTGCTGTCTCGCGCTTTGATGAGAAATGTCCGCTTATCACGGAGCGCGTGCCGAATGCCGAGCTCGTAAAATACATTGGCGTTGTGAATGGAAATATCTGCAATGACCAGATCGGCAATCAGTAATTGCT
>JBIOXP010000648.1:0-17614 GCA_044869705.1 Binatia bacterium
AGCCCCGAATTGTGCACAAAATGTCGAAGTTATTGCCCAAGGAACATATGATTTTTTCTGGTATCGCCTCATTGGATTGCTGCGTTTGGCACCCCCAACTGCAATCACAATCACGCGGACAACTAAAATGCGTTATGAACATCAGCCTGACAGTAACAATGGAAATTGCGCCGGTGCCGTAACCGCGACTGGTCATTCATAAACTATATTCTGTGGAGACACCATGCGAAATGTAACAAACGACCGAGGGGCCGTTCTTGTTTTCGTTACACTAATGATTGTTGTTCTCATGATAATGGTTGGACTCGGATTGGACACGGGCCAATTGACTTACGTTCGCAACCAGGGACAATCTGCGGTGGATGCAGCTGCACTGGCCGCAGTATCGGCATTGCCGTCACGTGATCCCAATCAAGTCAATGCGCGTGCTGTCGGGTTTAACGCAACAAATGATTATGCCGGGAGCGGAGCCGATGCGCTCAAATCCAGCGATGTGAGCTATGTTTATTACAACTTCACCACGAACGCGATCGAGCGCTACAATGAGCCGATCGCCACAGCCAATGGCGTCAGGGTTGCGCGGGAGGCCGCCCATGGTATCACAACCCCAACGTTCTTAACCCCGCTCATGAATCTTATGGGCATTGCCACGGCCGGCACGCAGAATGTAAACGTAAGTGCAGTCGCAACGGTAACGGCAAAACCCGCTATTCCGATAGCTATATGGTCAAATGTTTGCGGAGCTACCGGAGAGGAAAAAACCACGGAAATAAAAATGCAACATCCCGACAAAAAGGATGATAGCGGCAGCGAAAACTCCTGCTGGACTACTTTTCTAGACTGTTCATCGGGTGCGAAAGATATCAAGGCATTGTTCAAAGTCGCCGACGAATGCTCGGGAGGCGGTGCCAATCTAGGCGAAATCGCTATTGGCACCGAAATTTGCCAAAACAGAGGCCAGGTAAATAGCGCACTAGGGAAAGCCGAAGATTTCTTCATGACGGATCATCCGAATAGCTGGTGGCTCGTACCCGTCATCGCAGGCGGTGGAAACTGTGATCCGACCAATCCGACGGCGATAATGAATTGGGCCAAAATTTACCCAACTGCAGTTTCCAAGACAGGCGATCCTAAAACAATTACGGCTAAGGTCGTCTGTGATCCGAAGTACGGCAGAGAATTGATCGATACGAACATCTGCTTTAGTCACAGGTTGGTACGCGAACCGAACAAAGGATATTAATTGGATGAAGTGAACCTCTCCACCTGAACAGATTTTTACCGCCGAGAGAGACGAACCTGGGCTGGTGGCTTGCGCCCTACTATTTCGCATTTTTCCTGTGTACTGGACTCGCATTTTTTTTCTTTTTGGTTTTGCGGTTTCCGTGGCATCTAATTGTCGGGTTACGAACGATTCGGAAAAGCTCGCCGATGTTGATGGAGTCTCGATCACTCGTGCTGAAATCGATCGCGCAGCTGGAAAGCCGCTATCGAATGCGCGTGAGCAACTTTACAAATTGGAGCGCCAGAAGCTGGATGAGTATATCGGAGCAACTCTCCTTACTCGTGAGGCGAAGAGGCAAAACATCTCGGTCTCGACGTTGGTGGAACGTGAGGTTGACAGTAAGGTCGCTCCTGTTACCGAGGACGATATAAAATCGTTCTACGAGAAAAATAAAAATCGACTGCCCTTTGAGCTTGAAAAAGTTCACGATCAAATCCGTGACTACCTGCGTGAGCAGAAAATTGACAATCAGAAGACGGCGTACGTCAAGCTGCTTCGTTCAAGCGCTAAGATCACGACATATCTGAAAGCACCGCCAATTTACCGTGCTGAAGTGCCGGTAAACGGCGCTCCAATGCGAGGTTCAGAAAACGCGCCGGTGACGATCGTGAAATTCGAGGATTTCCAATGTCCTTTCTGCAAAACTGCTCAGCCCACCTTTAAGGAATTGTTGAAGAAGTACGACGGTAAAGTGCGCGTGGTTCACAAAGACTTGCCACTGGAAGCCATTCATCCGCAGGCGCGCGAAGCCGCCGAAGCGGGTAGATGCGCAGGAGAGCAAGGAAAATTTTGGGAATATCACGATCAACTTTATTCGATCTCGCCAAAGCTCAGCACAGAAGACTTAAAGAATTCTGCAAAACAGGTGGGCTTGAATGCTGTGCCGTTCGATCAGTGCCTGACGAGCGGTAAATACCGGAATCTGGTGCAGAAGGATTTGAACGATGGAGCACAGCTCGGGCTCACTGGAACACCGACGTTTTTCATCAACGGGCGTGAGATCTCGGGGGCGCTACCGTTGGACGCTCTCTCGGTGGTTATCGATGAGGAGCTGGAGCAAACGCGTTAGGATCATATGCAATAGCTTGCTCAACTCGAGAGAGCAAATGTCATGGTCCGTCCGAATTCCACTCGGGGCTCGACAGCACTACGCCGATTACCTTCCATTATTAACTCTTAGCCGGATAGCTTGCGATGGATCTCGGCACAAACGACGGCAGTTGTATTCCATCGCGGCGCTTTCTAGTTTGTGCCGCTCTTGTTGGTGTTTCGCTAGGCGCCTTGGCTTTATGGGGGTCCAACAAGCAAGCTCTTGGGCTCTTTCACGATGACGGCATCTATGTCGTCGTAGCGAAATCGATCGATCGAGGCGAAGGTTATCGGATCATCAGCTTGCCTGGCTCGCCGGCGCAGACGAAATACCCATTCTTCTTTTCTTATCTGCTGTCTTGGATTTGGTGGCTAAACCCACACTTTCCGCAGAATATCACCGCGTTCAAAGCGCTGAACGCGACAATATTAGGCGGCATTTTCTTCCTCTGCCTGCTCTTCTATCGCCGCTCGTTCGCTTCGCTTGGTTTCGGGGCGGTCAGTTTCAGTATATTGGTTTGCGCCAATCCGATAGTTTTCACTTTTAGTGACTATATGATTAGCGATCTTCTATTTGTCCTATTTGCGCTGACCGTATTGACGATTTGCGCGAAGAAAATTGATGATCCTGCGCCAGTGACACTGCCGAAGATCTCAATTTTGGCTGTTGTCACCGGCATGGCTCTATTGACTCGCTCGGCGGCTGTACCTTTAGTCCTTGCCGGCGCAGTATTTTCGTTTAAAGCTCAGCGATGGCGTGGCTTAGGTATTTTCGCTGCACTGGTGGGCTTATTCATTGCTCCCTGGATTTTGTGGGTGGCTCATCATCCAAAGTCGTCGGGAGAATCATTATTTGCCTACTATTCGGCGTACGACTTTGTGGCTGCGGGGAGCGCGAGTTTCCGTGATCAAAGCGATCGTCAATGGAGCGTAGTCGCCGGGAACGCCCGATATCTCATGGATTCTTTCGAAATGCTCTATCTGACGCCTCTGCTGCCAGGACTCGGCATGTTCGCGGGCGGGCTCACATTGCTCGGCTTGCTCAAATCTTTTTGCAGAAAAGAGTTGGCCAACTGGAGTTTTTTCTTGTCATCACTGATTCTGCTCCTTTTCTGGCCTTTTCATCCCGGACGCTACGTGGCACCATTGGCACCGCTGCTCGTCCTTTATTTTTTTCGTGGCGCAAAAACAGTTGAAAACTGGATTGCGACAGCGCTTTGGGATTCCGGGTTCAAACCAATTGTGGCGAAGCTTGCCTGGACCCCGGTGACGTTTGTCGTTGTTCTTATGAGTATGTGGCTTTCAGGATTTTTGCTGGTTCGAGACGATCAGAGCACCCGAGGGCTCTATGGCAATCGCGTGCCCTATCGCTGGGACGGATTCGACGAAAGCTTCGCTTGGATCCGGGCGCATGCACCGCCCGACGCTTTGCTGGCGACGGCGTACGATCCAATGTACTACCTCTACACAGGTCGGCGCGCTATTCGCCCGGCGCTGCATCGACCGGCCAGCTATTTCTATCCTTATGGCAAAGCCAAATCGGATGTGGGTTCGGTTGCCGAGATCAAACCGCAATTGGACGAGCTCAAGGCCAATTACCTGATCATTGATCCTCTTGATGGTTACGCTGAACAGAATGCAACTCTGGAATTGCTGGATCAGTTACTAATAGCTTATGGTGGCAAAGCGAAGAACGTCTTTACTAGCACCGACGGCAAGCATAGAATTTACGAGCTATTGCGAAACTGAGTGGAATCGTGGAGGAAGCGATTAACTTATTGAGGCAGAGCCAAAATCGGGACGGCGGATGGGGTTCCGTCTCCGGAAAGCAGAGCAACACGGAATGTACAGCTCTAGCGTTTATGGCGTTGCGCTCTATTGAGTACTCAAGAGACAACCATGATCTCAGGAGAGCTGAAGAATGGTTGATCAATTCTCAAAATGCCGATGGGAGCTGGCCGTACGGTGCGGGAGCAAAGACGGCTTCGTGGTGCACGCCACTTGCTATCATTGCACTTCACGAATCGACCGTTGAAGCCAAGCGCTTGATAAGGGCTGGCGAGTGGATTTTGTCCCAGGAGGGGAGTAAGCCAGGAATTTTGGCGAAATTAATTCTGGCCCTATCTTTCGAAAAAAAAGCAGTTCATTTGAACGATGATTTGATGGGTTGGTCGTGGACACCAAATTCCTTCAGCTGGATTGAGCCCACAAGTTACTCTCTGCTTGCGCTGAAGAAAATTAAATCAAGGCTTGCTGCTACAACAGTCAAGGAACGCGTCGAGCAAGCCGAGCTCATGATCTACGACAGGATGTGTGAGGGCGGCGGATGGAATTACGGCAACGCCGCCGTTTATGGTGACCCATTGTGGCCCTATCCAGATATCACTGCGCTAGCTTTGCTCGCTCTGCAGGACCATAAGGACAGAAGCGAAAATCAGGCTAGTCTCATGGCGCTGTTGAAAATGGCGGAAAGCACCGACTCCGGGCTGGCACTCGGATGGAGCTCGATCTGTTTGTCACTTTACGGTCAACAAAACTCAGAACTCAAACAAAGGTTGGATCAAAGATTTGCTCGAACTAAGTTCCTCCGCGAGACCAAGCCGATCGCGCTGAGCATTCTCGCGGCAGGAGAGGGCTGGCGTTTGTTTCGCGTTTAGCTGCAAAAAGATGAACCGACGAGAATTCCTAAAAAGATCGGCAATCGCCTCGCTTTACCCGTTCGTAGGTGCTTGCAACCAGGAACCCCGCTGGGAAAAAGCCGCCTATGTTAAGGCGAAGTCGTCGCGAGTCGCTGTATTGCACGCGGCGAGCTATGGAAACGAGCTTCGGGACACGATCTTGCGCGGCATCAAACTCTTTGGCTTGAAAATCCTTGGTCGCCGTGTACTCCTCAAACCCAACCTCGTCGAGTTCGATCCAAATGGTGTGATCAATACCCATCCCGCGGTCGTCGAAGCAGCGATCGATGCGTTCAAAAGCCTGGGGGCTCGGGAGGTCATTGTCGCGGAAGGCCCTGGTCATCGACGTGACAACGAATATCTGCTGAGCGCCTCCGGGCTCTACGATGTGATTAAGGATCACCGCGTCAGTTACGTCGATCTAAACACGGACGAAGTCCGTTTAATCCAGCTGAAAAGCGGCTTCACCAACCTTAAGCAGCTTTACCTTCCGGAGACACTTTTCAATGCCGACCTGCTTGTGTCCATGCCGAAGCTAAAAACACATCACTGGGCCGGCGTCACGTTGTCGATGAAGAACATGTTCGGTGTTGTGCCCGGCGCGATCTACGGGTGGCCAAAGAACGCTCTTCACTGGGCAGGGATTGTCGGCAGCATTGTCGATATCAATAGCTCGCTACCGATCCCGCGCTTCGCAATAGTCGACGGTGTGGTCGGTATGGAGGGAGATGGTCCACTTCAAGGACAGCAGAAAAATAGCGGTGTGTTGGTGATGGGGAATGATCTAGTTGCGGTCGATGCGACCGCCGCCAGATTGATGACCATTGAGCCGCATCAGGTAAAATATATCAATCTCTCCGGAGAATTTTTGGGCAACGTGGAGCGCGACAAAATCGAGCAGATCGGCGAGGATGTGGAGCGATATCGCCAAGATTTTAAAGTCCTCGAGCAATTTTCGTATCTCAAAAAATTCGTCGGTTAAAGTCGCTTAAAGTAGAGCATTGGGGCGCGCGATACCGGCGCGGTCCTAAGAAATATTCTTTTGCAATGCGGCTGACAGCTCACGATTCATAGGCAAATGGAAACGAAAAGAGCCGAGGGGCTTAGGCCCACTCGGCTCCTTGAGTCGAACAGCAACAAGCACTCAGCTCGTTTTATCGTCCGATGGGATCATGAGCTTCTGCCCGATATAAATATAGTTTGGGTTTTTTAACTGGTCGCGATTAGCCTCGTAAATTCGTTCCCATTTGTCAGGCGCGTTGTAGAACTGTCCCGCCAACTTGCTGAGTGTGTCGCCGGCCTTGACCGTGTATGGCTGAGATCCGCTTGAGGGAACTTGTTTTGCTGCGGGTTTCGGCTTTTCCTCACTGCCCATCGGTTTTGTTTTCAGTTCGGCGACCTGTGGATTAGAAGCAGCGGGAGGAGCCGCAACGGGCGATTCCTGGCGAGGTGCCGTCGTTCGGGCCACGGCAGTGGATTTGTACAAGCGATCAATGAACCCGGAGTTTTCAAGCTCCTTTACGATCGTGGTATCGACAAACTGTTCCGGACGAGCGGAGCGCGCGGCTGGATCCTTGGCACCTAACTCGCGCAATATAATCTGCACTCCCTTCAACGTTGGATAGGGTTTTTCCGGAACCAATGTCATCAGCACAGACTCATAGGTGTCATCAAGCAGGTCCTTATCATCGGTGCGCAAGTATTTCGCGAGTACCTCCATTGACTCTCTTCGATGGGTTTTCGCATAATGAATGCCTTCGATATACGCGCGCATAAAGTCCCGCGCTAAATCAGGTTTCGATTTGATCAAAGCTCTGCTGGTCGCGATGCTCGTGTGCTGGTATTCCAAGCCGAGCATCTGCAGGTCAGCCAACATTGGAAAACCCATCTTTTTCGCTCTTAGCGAGGTGGGTGCTGAAAGCATAACCCCTTGCACTTTGCCGGCTTCCAAAGCGGCGAGCTGAGCCGGTTGATTGCCGAGTTGAAGTACCGAGACATCCTTAGTGGCATCGATCCCGTACTTATCGAGGGCATAGCGCATAGCGAAATCGGTGGCCGAACCATATCGCGTCACGCCGACGGCTTTCCCTTTGAATTGGTCTGGGCGCGTAATACCTCTTTCCGTATAGAGCTGAAAGATAAGGGTATTGATGACTCCGGCAATCATCACGACATCCGCGCCCCGGAGGTTGCTCTGAATCGCAGCTGGTCCCGCAACGGACGCAAAGCTTATATCTCCGGCCACTAACGCCTGCGCGGTCGTCGTGCCTGACTCAATCAGAATAGCTTGAACGTCCAATCCGTATTTGCGGAAAAAACCCTTGTCTTGGGTAATCCAGAGGGGTGAGACATTTCCCGAAATCGAACTATAAGCGACATTGATTTTTTGAAGCGGTCGATCGGCAGCGCGAAGAGAAGCCGGAGAAGCCAAAAAAACGCTGCTCAGGAACGTGGCGAATGCGAACACCAATCGTGTTCTGATTTGATATGTCCAACAGTTCCTCATAGACACTCTCCTTCTGAGTTGACCAGGTCTGACCTATTCGCGATTCAGACGAACCATCGCAGCCTTGAGGCTAGCTCTCATTCGTTCCAGGGAACGTCCCAGCTCCCCGACTTCGTCATTTGACTGAATTGATACCGAAGTGTCAAGGCGACCACGACTAATATCATCGGCGATTGACTTCAAGTCCAATATCGGACGGACCGTTTTGCTCGCGAGGATAACAGATACCACAACTCCGAGCGCTAAGCACGCGAGAATCAGCCCGATGATTGGCAGGAGGGTCGCGCGAAGATCATCTTCAATCGTTTCAGCCCAGAGCCCGACTCGAACCACCCCCAATTGGCCGTCGAGCATCGACGCACGGGTCTCGTAAACGGTCTTACCACGTAGTCGGACCGTGTGCGAGAAGTAAGCAGATCCACTTCCATCTTTCAATTCGACCGGAAATGGCTGCACGCTGCTCGCGAGAATTTCGCCTTTCGGATCTTGCAGAAGCGCGTACGCGACTCCGTCGAGGCGGCCGTATTTTGCGACCAGTGCATCGAGTTCAAGAATTCCTTTGCGGGAAACGAGTCCGGCGCCGGCATCAGCAAGATTGGTTGCGATTGCCTCGGCGCGAAGATCGACCTGTTTTTCTAACGCATTGCTCGTAAAGTGATAAACGATACCGATGACCAGCACGCCCAAGCCTAAGATTAAGCTGGTGAACGTAACGCCGATCTTCCATCGGAGCCCACCCCGCTTCCAGTCAATAGCGAACGACTTCCCGAGCTTAGAACCATCAAAGGAAGCTGTTTCCTGAGCCATTTCTCGTATCCTCCTCAAGCCGACGGATCCTAAAACCGCTTGAAGTTAGAGATTTCCTGAAACATCGACTCTTCAAATCTCTGTTTGAGCTTACTGTCGGAAATCTCACGGGCTAGCAGCGTGAGAAGCTCGTCCAGCTTGGCTTCGGGGAAAGTCTCGGCCGATTCCCCAAGACCCTCAATCTGATCACGCACTACCAGGGGTGCCATCGGGCCCATAATTTCCGTTAAAATTATCGTCACTCGGTTCAACAGAGCAGACGAGACAACTTCTCGGACCGTTTTGCCGCCGACCTCAGCCGGCTCCACCAAGCCTGTTTTATGCAGAGAATAAATCACTTTTGCGGTGTAAGCGAAAGGAATCCGCAACATCTCGGCGATCTCCTGGACCGAGCGTGCGCCGTCAAGTTTACTCAGAACTCTCCAGCCGACATTCGGTACAGTAATTGGCCCGGTATTGTCGGGCGGCAGATCCGCGATCCGAAATACGGCTTTGCCTGAAGGAACAACCTCAAGAATGGTTTCCCATTCGCGCGTCATCGCTTTGACTTCGTCCAAGATTTCACTTGAGGATTTGTTGACCGTAGCTGCGGGCGCGGCGCCGTTCGGCTGTAGATTGAACGTGCCCTCGTCCCAGGTCACCGGGTAAAGCAAAGCCTTTTCGCCTTCACCGATCGGACATGTCGCATGGATGATTTGACCGTCGGTCAGATACACCTCGACAGTCTCTTTGCCATGCGCAAGCTTCAACACGCCGGATTTCTTGCCGCTGGTGGTGAGCAGCAGCAGATCGGTTAAGCTTATTTGTGACAGATTGCCTTGCATATGTCTTGCGATTCCTAAAATCTTAACGATCTTCCATCGAGCGCCGCGGCTCTTTGAGACCCTGACTCTTCTTGGTTAGATCGGCAATCTCCTCATGACCGTTCAGAGTCATTTTCAGAGTCTTGATGACGGCCAAGCTCTTGCTGATTCCAACCATCTGTTCGAGGGTGGACTTGATTTGACTCTGGAGCAGATCGACATCTTCGGTCGCGATTCCTTGAAGCTGCGTCTGCAGCTCGTCGTAGAGTCGCGTTATGCTGTCGATCTGCCCAAGCGATTCGGCTTTTTGCGTAATGTCCTCGTAGAGTCGGGAGATATCCGCTGTCAGATTCTGCAAATCATTCTTCATCTTGTTCTCCAGTCAGGGTTTTATTCGGTTCGAGCTTTGGTCTTAAAGTCGAGTCGGTGTGCAGCGTCGGCATTACTCTCGAGTGTTTTCGAACTATCGAGCGATTGTCTGACCGAGCTAGCGGCTGGTTGTTTCGGGGTGGACGGTGCTTTAAAAAAATAGAAAAGCCCCAACACGAAAGCCAGAACAGCAAACGCGGCAAGCGCCACTTTTTTTAGATTCGTGGAGTTTTCGTATGAATACAGATCGTACTCGCCGTAGTCTTTGATGATAGTTTTTAGCTGCCGGTCGAGTTCCCCATGTTTCTTGGTGTTCGGTAATTCTGTTCTCTCATTTTCCGGTTTCGCTCGATTAGCTTGGGGCGGGGGGAGCCTGGGAAGATCGGTATCTATAAGCGTGACTCCAGTCGACCGGGAGTCTCCAATAACTGTTTTAGGATTCTCTGCCTGCTGAGTGAGTGGAATTTCCGTTTGAGAGTTGTCTGGCTGTTCTTCGAGTACAAGAAGAGCCGGCTTGGAAGGAATTTGCGACATCGACTCCGCGTCGCTTGAAATCTCCTGAGCCGTGGGACTGCGCATCGCGGAGGACGAAATGACGGGATCTCCGGACTCGATCTCCCCGGCTTTCGGCTGAGTCGTTGCTGGAGACGATTTCAAAACGGGCGAGAATTCACCATACGCTTGGATCAAATCGCTCAATAAACGCTCGTCGAATCCCGTCTCACGGACTACTAGCCTCGTTTCAATACCGGCCGGTTTTGAAATTGCTTGGCTGGACAATTTATCTTCGCGGTCGTTGATTACTGATACGGTATGCTCGACGAATTGCGGCTCTGTTTGCTCCAGTTCGGCGTCACCGCTAAATACCCAGCCTCCTTCGGGTGGATTCGTTGTCGGCGGTTCTTCAACCTCTGGGGGTATGACCTGGAGTTCCTCTTGTTTCAGACTGGCTGCGGACGACTGAGCTGATGCTAGGCTAGAACTTCCTGCCGCTAAACTGGACGTCTCTGGACCTGCGGTCGGAAGAGTGGCGGCTTGGTCGTAGAACGTCAGCGCGTCAGCTCCGGACCTGGCGGCCTGCATCAGTTTGTGGACGCGGATCAGTTTGCTGGCTTGGATGATTGCGTGTAACTGCGGGTGATTTTCCAAACCATCGAGGTCTACTTGGTCAAAATTTTGTTCCGGTATCTCACCGATCATCCAGTTGGCGGAGGCGACAAGTTGCTTTAGTTCAGTAAGGCGATTGAGTTTGGCTTGTACCGCGATAAGCTGTTGAATGATTGTCTGAACGTTGGCTTCACCCTGACTTGCTTCTTCGAGAGAAAAACCGTCAAGTCTCTGTTGTAGTCCCTGAATTGAATTCAGCACCTTGGCGAATCCGCCCGCTTGCGCGCCGGAACCCGGCGAAGCTGTTCCTGGCTGGGGTTCTTGTCTGTGTGCTGTCAACATCCGATCAGTTGGGTCTCTTTCCGCACCATCAAGTGCGGGACTGGAACACCTGTCCTCAACAAAGCAAAAGAGTTGCCACGAATGTCCGTTGTGAAATGATCACGTTTTCAGCGGAATCGATCGATTCTTTGTCTCACAAATACTTGAAGCTTCCACCATTTCTGTTCAGCTTGAACAAAATTGTACGTGAAAAAACGCAGCTATCTTTTTGGTTTTTCTGCGAAAATGTAATTCGCTATCGGGGCGAAAGAATCAAAACTTGACGTTGCGCATCTAGGCCGAAGCGATAGCGCCCGAGAAAGTCCATACCCAACAAACCATCGATTCTGGGGTCGCGGGAGAAGTCGTGAATGACGACCGGGAGGTCAGTCACTTCTGCTGCACCCACTTTCAACGAACGGAGTCGCGAGATCGTAACTGTAATTAGACCTCCGACCGTTTGGACTGTACTTCTGCCCACTGGGCGTAAAGACAAGATCCCTGCGAGGCGTTGCGAGATTACCGTGTGGGTCGCTCCCGTATCCAACATCAAATTTCCTGTGATGGTTTGGTTGAGCGTCACTGTCACAATTGCCGAAGGACGAGCGGTTAATACTGGCACTAACATTGTCCCACGTGGCGCTGCAGCTGACGACAGATTCGGAATGGCGGCTGGAACGTCACTGTATTCTGCTGGCTGTGATTTAAAAAATTTGTCGATTTTGTTTGCCTGATCACTGTCGCTCTGCTTGATCCAGCCTGTCACTGCCGTTTTGCTCTTGATCAAAAACCATTTGGCGCCGCCCGCTGCCTGCGTTTCGGCGATGGGCGTGACACTTTCGCCGGGCGCCAGCGCTCCTATCGGGAGCGATGTCTCGTCCGGTGCAGAGTAGATCAATACTGCACCAAGCGGCTGGGAGATTGAGCTGATTTCATGAGATCCGGCAAAAGCTACTGCCGTAAGCGGGAAGCAAATCAGAAGAGTGCAAGTTGCAAGCAGCGCAAACCTTACAGGCTGCCAAATCCAGAAAAGAGGTGCGCAGAAAAAACGCTCAATTACTTCCTGCACGCTTCTAGCCCAATTTAATTGAATGGCCCGTAACCAATACGCCGGCCGTTGCTAAGTCGCGAGCGCGAATTTCTCCAGTTTGCGGTAAAGCGTCCGAGTGGAGATTCCAAGCGCCTCGGCAGCCTTGGCTTTGTTACCGTGGGTTTGGCGAAGGGCTTCTTCGATAACGCTTCGTTCTCCCTCCTCAATGTTTCGAATGGCTCGCGTACCGATCTCTTCACGATGGCCGGTTGCGTAGTGCTGCAAGTTCATGGGCAGATCGCTAATCGTGATATAGTCGCCGTCCGAAACCATGGCAGCGCTTTCGATGACGCTCTTGAGCTCGCGGATGTTGCCCGGCCACGGATAATCTAAGAACAATGCTTTGGCGGAGCTCGTAAGTTTTTTGAGCGGTTTCTGAAATTGGCTGCAAGCCTGATAAACAAAATTCGCAATCAGGAGAATCATGTCCTCCCGACGATCTCGCAGTGCCGGCAAAATGATGCGCGCGCTGTTGAGCCGAAAGTAGAGATCTTTCCGAAAGCCATTGCCCTGAATTGCTTCTTCCAGCTCCTTGTTCGTCGCGGCGATGATGCGAACGTCGCTGGTCTTTGGCGTCGGTTCGCCGACGCGATAGTATTGCCGGGTTTCCAGAAATCGCAAAAGCTTAAGTTGGATCGATGGCGCCAGATCGCCTATTTCGTCGAGAAATAATGTTCCGCCCTCGGCGGCTTCGATAAAGCCTTTCTTGTTTCGGTCCGCGCCGGTAAACGCGCCCTTTACATAGCCGAATAGTTCGCTTTCCACGAGCGTCTCGGGAATGGCCGTCATGTTGCAGCCGACGAACGGTTTATCTGCACGTGGGCCGCGGGCGTGAATGTACTGGGCCATCACTTCCTTGCCCGTACCGGTCTCGCCGGTTATCAAGACCGTAATGTCATGCATGGCGTATCGGTTGGCGAGATTGAGGACCTCGTAAAACTGCGGTGTGTCGCCGATCATGGTCGGCGGTTTGATCGCATGCGGATGGCTCGGCTCGACCGGAGGTAAATTGACCTGACCGAAAAGTCCGTAAAGTCCTTGAAGGTGACGAGGGTCATAGCAGATCAGCGCCAGATTCGCGCACTGCTCTCGGAGACGCGCCGTAAAGTTGTTCCAATCTACGCCCTGACAAACTGCAAGCTCGGCAAAGACAAATTTCTGCTGCTCGGCCGGAAATGCTGCCAATACGCGCTCAGCGTCGTCAACGGTCCGACTGAAGTGAACGGAGCAGTCTCGGCTTTCGACGAGCTTGGAAATACCAGCCAACGATCCCTCGTTGGATTGGATAATCAGGGCGAGGGGTTTCACCATCGGACGGTTACTCGGGGCTCAAACTGCTCGGCAGAATGACCATATTTTCCAGCGAGTCAGCCAAGAGCTGGCGGGAGATACGCGCGGGAGTACCGAGATAATTACACGCTGCGATGACGTGCTCGGCGATAAACTTGGGGTGAAAACCAGCGAAGGGGATTTTGTGCTTGATGTAGAAGGTGTTGAGCAGGTAAGCCATTGTCTCTTCGGAGAATTCCAAACCGTAGGAATCGCAAATCCGCTGAAAAATCTCTCTATACTCCTCGGCAGTCGGCGGATTGATCTTCATCTTGTAATGCACGCGCCGCAGTTGCGCGGGGTCCATGAGTTCCTCAGGAGGAAAGTTAGTCGCAAATATTACCAGTTGGTCGAACAGCAAAGCAAACTTTTTTCCCGTATGCAGCGTTAGGTAATCGATTTTTCTCTCTAAGGGGAAGATCCAGCGATTCAGCAGCTCGTGCGGACGCACGCGTTGCCGGCCGAAGTCGTCAATTACGAAAATACCGCCGATCGCCTTCATCTGCAGCGGAGCCTCGTAGTATTTTGAATGCGGATCAAAGTCCAAATCCAGCATTTCAAGGGTAAGCTCACCGCCAGAAATAATATAGGGCCGTTTACACCGGACCCAGCGCGGATCGTGCTCTAAATGAGGTAGAAAGATCGGGTTCGAGTGTCCATTAGCTTGATCGCCCGCCGGAAACGAGACGTGTACCGAAGGATCGTAGATCTTGATGATCTGACCGTCTGCTTCAATCGCGTACGGGATGTAGACGGGCTGCTCGAAGGCCCCGACTAAAGCCTCGGCAATGGAAGTCTTGCCATTCCCGGCCGCTCCATAAATCAGAATCGCTCTGCCGGAGTTCGACGCGGGACCGAGCCGGCGCACGATATCTTCAGACAGCACCAAATGGGACATGGCTTTCTTAAGCTTGTCAATGCTGATGACTTCGTTCGTGATAGTCTGCTTTTGAACCTGGGTTTGGTAAGTCTCTAACGGCACTGGCACCGGACCAATGTACTCGCAGCGTCGCAAGGCTTCACTGGCGCGCTCCTTGCCGGCGTTTGTTAGAGCGTAGCGCATGATGTTGTAGTTTTTTTCCGAAGGCCCGCGAATCTCTACCAGCGCTTCCTTCTTGGCAAAATTTAGCAGCTCCTCGACGACCGCGCGCGTAAGTTTGATCTGATCGGAAATCTCCGGGATAGTTTGCAGTGCTGAAATGTACATTACGCGGAGGAGGCAATTCAAAAGAAAATTGCCCTCAAGGCCGGTGTCGTCGATGCTCTTCGCAACCGGGGGAGGTTCCTGCAGAATGGTTTCGAGATCCTGCCGGGTAATGTAACCAAGAGCAACAAGATTGTCGCCTACTCGGCCACCGGCGATTTTTTGTTGCTGTAGTACCGCTTTGAGCTGTGCCTCTGTGATGATGCCCTTCGCTAGTAGAAGCTCGCCGATGGCCATTCGAGTCGCTCGTGGAGACTAAAAAATTTCTTGTCTTTGTCCCTAGTAACGTCTATATTTTCGGCATTTACGAAAAAAAACCGCCTCATTATAGGTGATCGGCCCAACCTGTCAAGGAAACAGTCGCTGCACTTCGGCCGAAAGGATGCCTGATGACAATCGGAAAAATCTTTGTTGTTTTCTTAACTTTCTCCTCGCTAGTTCTCGGCTGCGCTAGCATCGACAACGGGGGAGGAAAAAAGCCCGCTCCGAGCGGCCTCATCAGCACTCCAGTTTCGTACTACAGCACGGCGAAGGCAAAATATCTCGCGACCAAGTATAAAGAGAACCTCGACCGCATCATTGAGCAAATAGTACGTAATCCCAAAACGGCGCCGCTTCAGTTCGCAAACAATATCGCATCGGTGGGCGGCATCGGATTTTTTACCCATTCGGCCACCAAGACGGCCGACGAGCGTTATCTCGAAGTGGTGTTGGCTACACCGGAAACATTCGAAACGAAGGGTGATTATAGCGAAAAGGTTCAGCGGCTTTTTTCATCGTACGGATTTGACCTGCTGCGCATTCTTAGCGGTGACGGCGAACTCTATCGAGACGGCGAGCTGACCGGCTACGGTTTGAATTTGGCGTGGCGAAACGTTGTCACGGATCCCGCCGGAAATCGCGTTATGTTGGCGCGAGCAGTTATCTATCTGCCGAAAGACAAAGTTCGCAATTATCTTAGGAACGAAATCAAACAAAATGAGTTGCTGGCGGATGCAGTTATTTTCGGCGAAGAAGAAGACCGGCCGCTGACGCTGGTTTCCTACCGGCCGCAGCATACGCAGCCGGACGTCCGTCCGGCTATACTCGAAGATAATCTCACAGCTACTGCGGAGTCGAAGCCGAGTCAGGGCCCACCGTCGACGAATGCGCAGGTATTGTCAAAATCCAATCGACAAATGGAATCCGTGAAAGCGGATCGATCAGGTCTCGAAGCAGTGCCAAGTATCAAAGCAGAGTTGACCCCAAAAGAGCCCGAGGTCGCTGTCGCACTTGAGCCACTCAAAAACGCTAGGGGTACAAGCTCGGAACTACCGTCTCTTGTAGACGGCGCCAAGGCATCCAGTACTACAACCTCACTTGGCAGCGCTCCAAAAGAACGCCGTCAGGCCAATCCGCCGGCAATAGAAGTCGAAACCGAAACGCAAGCTTCGACGCCGAAAACGCCGGCCAAGCAGATTGACACTAACCAAGCAAGGCCTAACTCGCGAGTAAAAGCACCGGCCATTTCCATGGAAAAACAACCCGCTGCGACTGCCGCCAGACCGTCAATCCCTGAGCCAACTTTGGGGGCGCGCGCTGACGAACCAAAAGAAATACGACGCGAACCGGTGGAGTCAAATGTCGTTGCCAAACCGATTGAACTTTCGTCTTTGGAAAACGCTAAAACACCCTTGGCAGAAATTCCTACAGCTCAAACCGATGCGCCAGTGGAAACTTCAAAGATAATCAATGGGCCAAAGGAAACACCTGTCGAACCCGTAAATGTGATACCCGCGAAAGACACTTCTGTTCCGCGGGCGACCGAAACGGAAACGGCCGCGCCTTCACGGGCGATTATCAATCATCAAGCACAGCGCGAAATTAAGGAAGTTACCGCACCGGCTCCCAAAGTTGCGCCAACGAAGACAAACGAACCGGTAACATCCGAGAGCGCCGGTTCGAAACTAGACGAGAACATAGCAACTACTCCAGAAGCCGCGAAAGCACGGATCGAATCTCCCAAGGCGAAACCCGAGCCAAACATATCCCCCGCGACGGCAGTCCAAAAAGCTCTGGATCCGACGGAGCGCGAGTCTGCAAGCAATGCAGCCACGAAATTCTCTAATGGAAAATCATCAGCGGACAAGGCCGATAAAACAGCGGTGCCCGTAATTGGGCCGAAATCGATGATGGAAAAGCCGGCACTCTCGGAGAAAGCGACTGCGCCTGCTCCGAGCGCGCAGTCGGAACTCGAATCGCCGCGCTCTAAGGAACAGCCTCGCCAAACCCAGGTTGCGCTAAGCCCCCGACCCGAGCCCGCACAGAACACCGTGCCGCGAGCCGTAGCGCGAGAGCAGAAGCAAGATGATCGAGCTATGGAGGTCCAGGCCGGGAGAGCGAAGCCGTCAGTGATCTTGCCGAGCTCCCAGAGTCATGCGCCAACTCCAGCAATTCCTGCGCCCGAGCCATTTCAGGCCAAGCAGTCGCCAGATCAAGTAGCTTTGTTGAGGAAGCCGAGTGATGTGAGTGTTGAACCCAAGCCAATGACGCGGACCGTAAAACCATTAGAAGGCTTCGTCATCCAGATTGCCTTCAATGACAAAGACAAAGCCCAGCACTGGGCTGAGAGCATGGAACGGCGCGGCTATGCGGTCTCGGTTACGGAGACGGGAACGGAAGGCGCGCTGCGCGTGCGACTGGGTAACTTTTTAGTTCGCGATGATGCGGAACGGCAGCTGCGCAGCTTCAAGCAGGAAGGGATGAACGGTATCATCATAAACCTGCCGCAGGGTTTTCAGCCAACACGCTCTTCAGTTCCCTAGACGAAAATCTGCAGAGCTCACGCGCGTTACGTGTCTGGTTGAGTAACGCTCCGATTCAGGCTTTTGCGTAGAATCTCGTTTACTTTCTGCGGGTTCGCTTTTCCTTGTGTCGCCTTCATGATCTGACCGACAAAAAACCCGAACACTTTTTCATTCCCGGATTGAAATTGCGCCACTTGCCTCGGATTCGCGGCGATCACCTGCTCGACCGCAGTTTCGATA
>JBIOXP010000649.1:0-10486 GCA_044869705.1 Binatia bacterium
GCCGACACGCCGGTCGGCCCCTACGGTCGGATCAACGACGATTATGATTCCATGCAAATGATTCGGCATGATTACGAATTCGTCGGTCTCGATAACCGGAAACCTGTTTTTCAATTCCTTCCACCAAAATTTGATTAGTTCACCAACTACGTTTAGTTGAATTGTTCCTTCGGTAACGTCACCAAACAAAGACGACCGGTTTTGTGTAACGATCGTGACGAAATACGCACCAGGCTGCGCATAATCGTATTCTTTCAACCTGGGGGATCGCCGGCGTGCCTGGAGTTGTTTTTCCATAAACTATCGCCTGAACCGTCACAAAAATATGCTGATGTTTTTCGCCGACAACACCGCCTGATCCAAAATAATCGTACGACGGGCGATCTGGAAGGTGCCGTTCGCGCGGCGCAAAACATCCTGCCGTTCACCGACAAAAAGATCCTGATCGGTTTCCATGCGCGTACGGTAGACAATAAAATTCGCATAAACTTCGATGGTGCTGCCGTCGTCCTTTTTGATTCTGACATTGGTTACTAAATGCCGCGTGCGCGACGGCGGCATCTCAGCCCATGCATTTCTGGCGTAAACCCGCTCGACCCTGATCCGCAAACTGGCCTTGTCATCATCGAAGTAGAAGCCTTCGCCGGGTTTCGCGAGTTCGTCCTGCAAATCACTCGCGCGTTCGAGCGGGTTATGCCGGATCGGCATCCAGTAGCGGACATCGTCCGCCAGCAAGCTAAACCATTCGCGGAACTGTCGATTGTCCAAAAGCTCCGCTTCGGCGTAATAGAAAGCTTCGATGTCATGGCGCAACGAATCAGCCATTTTGCGTGCTCAGCAGCTCGCGCCAACTTTTCGCCTGCAGCATCTTTGCCCAATGCATATACAGGCTCAGTTGATTATTGTCGCTGAAGCGGCTCTTAATCGTTCCGGGCAAATCGATTTCGAGCGGCGGCTCGTTGCCGCGCATCTGGTAATTGGCTGGATGTCGCCGCCCGATCAAGCTTTTCGCCGCACCCGTCACCTGGATCCAATTGTCCATGTCATCCTGCTCGAACACGCCGCTCGGACTAAAGCGAAATTGAGACACAAAGCGCATCACGTCTTTGATCTTCGCCGACGCGGCTTTGTCGACAATGGCCCAACTCCAAATTTCCATTTTGTCCGGCCCGCGCGGTTGCCAAACGCGAAGTGTGCGCGTGAGCCAGTGAACCGACAGGTTCGGAAAGACGGTTCCCGCCGACGGCGCGATTTGCCGCGCGCGCTTGGCCCCGAGCCGGTTTTCGATTTCTTCGGCGTGTTCTTTCATGTAATCGACCAGCTGATCATCCGGTTGCGCAAACCAGGGACCGCCATCGGGCGGCGTAATCCATGACACCAAGATATGGCCGTTGCCGCAGGCAATTTGGCATCCCTTGTTCCACTGGCGCGTCTGACTGGTCGTGGTGTCGACACCAAGCTCGCGCGCCGAGCCGTGCGTCGAAGTAATATGGTAGCCGTCGCCGCCAAAATTTTCCGCGGCGGTTTTCCAGTTGGCATCGACGAGCCAGCGGTGCGGGCCGCTCACCTCGGTGCCTCCCTCGCGCCGGTCGAGAATAATATCGAGATACCAGGCCATATCGCCCAGGTAGTCGATTAGCTTGGGCGCTTCAGCATCGAAGGTGCCGAAAATCAGTCCTTTGTAGCTGTCGATTTGCGCGACCGGAATCAATCCCCACATTTCTCGGTCGAGCCCTTTGAACGCGTCCAACATCGGCACGAGCGCAAGGCTACCATCCGTGCCGTAACTCCAACCGTGATACGAACAGGTAAAGAGTTTGGTATTACCGCGATCGGCCCGGCAGACGCGATTGCCGCGATGGCGGCAGAGATTCAGGTGTCCGCGCAGCTTGCCTTTCAGGTCACGGCAGAGAATGATCGGCTCTTCTCCCATATAGCGCATGACAAAGTCACCGGGATTGGGAATTTCACATTCATGGCCAAGATAAAGCCAGCAACGCGCGAACAAACGTTCACGCTCGAGCTCGTAAATCTCCCGGTCGGCGAAAATCCGCCGGTCGATGAGGCCGCCTTCCGGCTCAATCAGTGACTTGATATCCATTCGCGTCGACTCCTTCGCCCTGCTCTCCAAGGCTGATTATCGGCCTCACCGCAGGCTGTCAAGCCGGCCAAAGTTCAAGTCCGGGCTCGTGGCCGCTCTCTTGAGACCGCTTGTAATCGGGTGTAAGACACCTCTGTTTCTTGGCTACATTCTTGAGAGATCGATCCCGGAAAATTCTCCGGGATCAACCCAGCCATCTGAGGAGGAAGTTTGAGCATGACTGCTGAGGCCGAATCTTGGGCAGTGCCGATTGGTGTAACAGTCAATGGTGTTCGGCACCAAGCCACCGTCGAACCGCGCACGCTGCTCGTCTATTTTTTGCGCGAACAACTTGCCTTGACCGGCACCCACGTCGGCTGCGACACCAGCCAGTGCGGCGCCTGCACGGTTCATTTGAACGGCCGGGCAGTAAAATCGTGTACTGTTTTTGCCGTGCAAGCGAATGGCGCCGAAGTCACAACGATCGAAGGACTCGCCGACGGCGATCGTTTCCATCCGGTGCAAGAAGGATTTCGCGAAAAGCACGGACTTCAATGCGGCTATTGCACGCCGGGTATGATCATGACCGCCGTGCAGCTGCTGCAAACCAATCCGAATCCAACCGATGACGAGATCAAGCACGCTCTCGAAGGCAATCTCTGTCGCTGCACCGGTTATGTCAACATCGTCGAATCGATCAAATGGGCCGCCGACAAAATGAGGAATCAACCATGACCCAACTCCAGCTCACGCCTTATCCTTTACCCCTTACCGAGCCGGGAGGCGTCCATGTTTCCCTCTAGTTTCGGCTATGTGGCTGCGCGCTCTGTCGAGGATGCGTTGGACTTAATAGCAAAGCATGGCGAAGATGCCAAATTGCTCGCCGGCGGCCATAGTTTGATTCCGGCCATGAAGCTCAGGCTTCAGTCGCCGCGCACATTGATCGATCTCGGGACCGTTCCGGGGCTGCGCGGCATCCGAGTCGATACCAATGAGCTCGTCATTGGCGCTCTTACGGTGCACAGCGATATCGCAGCGTCGGATGTGGTGCGCACACACTTGCCCGGACTTGCCGAGGCTGCATCGGTTATCGGCGATTTGCAGGTCCGTAACCGCGGCACGATCGGCGGGAGCGTGGCCCATGCTGATCCGGGCGCCGATTTTCCCGTTATTTTAACTGCGCTCAACGCGAGTTTTGTCGTGCACTCGGTGAACGGCACACGCACGATTTCCGTGGATGATTTTTTTACCGATTTTTTTACCACCGCTATGACTGCGAACGAAATTCTAACTGAGATTCGCGTACCGATTCCGCCCGCGGGCACAGGCACGGCGTATACGAAATTGCCGCATCCCGCATCCGGCTACGTCGTCGTCAGCGCCGGCGCCTTAGTTAGCCGGCAGGCTTCCGGCAGCTGCGCCGGCGCGCGGATCGCGATCGGTGGGCTCGGCAGCGGACCGCTTCGTGCAATCGCTACGGAAATGGAGCTTCCGGGAAAGCCGTTGACGCCACAGCTGATCGCCGGCGCCGCTCTCAAAGCGGCAGACGAGAGCGATCCGATGGATGATGGCTATGCCAGCGCCGAATACAAAAAGCACGTCGCTACGGTGTACGCGCGCAGAGCCATCGAAGCGGCCGTGCAACGAGCCGCGATGCACTGAAAATTGATCGGCGATTCATGAATCGCCTCTGCGGCACAATCAAAAAATCGCGAGGAACTCAATGACGACCGAGCACACATCCAACGGACTTATCGGCGCTTCATTAAAGCGCGTGGAAGATCCGCCGCTGATTACTGGTAAAGGCTGCTATGTCGACGACCTCAAGTTACCCGGTATGCTGCACCTCGCCTTTCAGCGCAGTCCTTACCCTCACGCAAAAATCTTATCGATTGATATCAGCAAGGCCAAGAAGATGCCGGGTGTGGATGCTGTTATCACCGGCAACGATATCAGCGAAAGACTGAATCTCGCGTCTTCCCAGTTATTGCCGAATATGAAGATTCCACCCCATCCGGTCCTGGCGCGCGGCGCGGTTCATTGTGTCGGCGTTCCGGTAGCCGCGGTAGTGGCGAAAACGCGTGCCCAGGCCGAAGATGCCGCCAATGCCGTTGAAGTCGAATATGAAGCGTTGCCATCGGTCTCCAATGCGGAGGATGCGCTTAAACCCGGCGCGCCGCTCGCGCGCGAAGAGATCGACAGCAACGTTTGCTACACGCTCACGAAGAACGGCGGTAATGTCGACAAGGCATTCGCCCAGGCCGATCATATCTTCACGATGCACATTGCGAGTCCGCGTCAGGTCGCTCTGGCGATGGAACCGCGCGGCATCGTCGCGAGCCCTGATCCGTTCGGCAAAACTCTGTCCGTGTGGCTTTCCACCCAAGGACCGCATCGCGCGCGCGCTGAAATTGCCAATGTGTTGGCTTTTCCCGAGCACAAAATTCATCTGATCGCTCCGGACGTCGGCGGCGGTTTCGGCAGCAAAGGCCCGGTTTACCGGGAAGACATTGTTGCCTGCCACCTGGCGCTGCAACTCCGGAAACCGATCAAATGGGTAGCGACGCGCAGCGAGGATTTCGTCACCACCATTCAGGGTCGGGATCAGGCGATGACTTCGGAGATGGCGCTCCGCAAAGACGGCAAGATTCTCGGCCTTAAGGTGAAAGTCGTCGCTAATCTCGGGGCCTATCTCCATTCGAGCACCGCAGGACCGCCGCAACGTATGCTCGGCATGGCCTGCGGCAGCTATCAGATTCAAGACTGCCGCGTGGAGATCGTTGCGGTCTTCACCAATACATGCCCCACCGGTCCGTATCGCGGCGCCGGGCGGCCGGAATCCGTTTTGAACATCGAGCGCCTCCTGGACAAAGCTGCCGCGGTCTTGGGCATGGATCGTCTGGAGATTCGCCGAAAGAATTTTATTCAGCCCGATCAGTTCCCTTACACCACCGGAACCGGCGTCGAGTACGACTCCGGCGATTATGAAAAGCCCCTTCGCGAAGCGCTCGAGATGTCTCACTACGATGATTTGCTGCGCCAACGCGACGAGCGGCGCAAACGCGGCGAATTGGTCGGCGTGGGCTTTTCCACTTTCGTGGAACCCAGCGGTGGCGCGGGTTTCGAGAGCGGCACGGTTCGAGTCGAGCGTACCGGGGAAATCACCGTGCTCACCGGCTCGAGCTCTCATGGTCAGGGACATGAGACTTCATGGGCGCAAATCGCCGCGGAACTCATGAAAACCTCTCCGGAGGATGTAACGGTCCTCCACGGCGACACTCACGTGAGCCAGCAAGGCACCGGAACCTTTGGCAGCCGCAGCGCGGTCGTCGGCGGCGGTGCTTTGGCCATCGCGGCCGAGCGTGTGAGCGAAAAAGCAAAACGGATTGCCGCACATCTCGTCGAAGCCGCCCCCGAAGACATCGTTCAAGCGGACGGCGGATTCGCCGTCAAGGGTGTTCCCGACAAAAAAATTTCCTGGCGCCAAATCGCTGCGGCGGCATACAGCGGCAGAGTTCCCAAAGGAACCGAAATCGGTCTTCAGGAAACGGTTTTCTTCGATCCGAAACGCGAAGCATGGGGTTTCGGCACGCACGTGGCATTTGTCAGCATCGATCGCGATACCGGCAAATTAACCATCGAGAAGCTGGTTCTGGTGGATGACTGCGGCGTCGTCATCAATCCGATGATCGTCGAAGGCCAGATTCACGGCGGCGTCGCGCAGGGACTCGGTGAAGCGCAACGGGAGCAGATGCTCTACGATGCTGACGGACAAGTTCAGACCGGCACGTTTATGAACTATGCCGTGATGCGCGCCGCGGACATGCCACCGATGATCTTGGGCGAAACCGTCACACCGAATCCGTTCAATCCCATCGGCGTGAAAGGCGTAGGCGAATGCGGCACGAACGGCGCGCCGCCTTCTGTGGCCAATGCCGTTATGGACGCGCTTTGGCCGCTTGGCATCGAGCATATCGATATGCCTTACACCGCGCCGAAATTATGGGAGGCGATCCGCACAGCCGAACGCCGAACCTAAGCACCAATACCCGCCGAGATACCCACGCCAACAGCGCGCTCCCGCAAAGCTACTGATCCTGGGATGATCGGAACGCCTTCCCTGCTTGATAATCCACCCGATTGTATGTCCGCCGGCATTGGGGCGTTTTTGCAAAACGCACGATTCTGCCCCCTCTGGCACCCTGGTTGCTACTTGCAAGTAAAGGTTGGGGTTTTTTGAAACGGGCGAGCGCGTAAAATCGTTTGGCCTGACAGAAAGTTCGCCAAAGCGGCCAAAACTGTCATTTCGTCAGAAGCGCGAGAGTGTCCAACTTTGCATTCGACCGTCGGACGCTCTGACAAAATTGATCGTCGATACGACCACGACTGCCGCCCTGCCCCCGGAAATTTCCTGCTGCGGATGAGTTACGGCCAGCAGAACATCAAACAGAAAGTTCAGCCAGGCTATCCTGGTGTGTCCCTAAAATCCCGGCGGAACCGCGCCGCGCCAGGAGCCCGAACCTACTTCTCCGCAACACTTTTCAACTCGTAGCGGTGCGTTCCACAGGTGTCGAATGAAAAAAACCAAGCCGACAACCAAGAAGTTTTCGCCATTTCTCAGGAGCACGCGGCCGCGCAGCGCGAACGGCAACGTGCGCCCGCGCTGGTCGCAGTACCAGTCGTTGCTCGACTCGGCCGCGCTGAGCATCGTTGAAACCGATCTGTCCGGGCGAATTGTCAATTGCAATCCAGTCCTCGCCGATTTGTTGCGTGCGGCTCCGGAAAAAGTGAAGCAGCGGAAATTCTCCGCCTTCGTCTCCGAGAAATCGCGCTCGAAAGAGATCGCCACCAACGCCGAGGTGCTCGAAGGCGGCAGCACCGACGAATATGAGCTCGAGCTCCTCAGGGAAGACGGCACGGTGTTGCCGGTGGCCGTAAAAAAATGGCTCCAGAGTAACCGATATGGAAAGGCGCAGCGAATATGGATGTTGGTGCGGGACATTACCGATAGAAAAAGAAACGGTGATGCGTTTTATCGCCACGTCATCCTGCTTTTGGAAAATCATCTGCGCAACCAATCGCTGCTCGCAGGCGCTCCCATCGGAATACTCACCATTGATGGAAACGGTCGAATCGAATCTGTGAACCCAGCGGCCGAAGAATTATTGTGCGCGAAATCTGACGAGGTCATTCGCAAGAGACTCGATGAGTTCGTCGCCAGCCCCAGCGGCAAGCCTCTATTGATTTCGGCAGGACAACCGCAGACCGCTGTTGCAAAATGGCAGAATGGCAGAATTTTACCTGTCCAGATCACCTTCAGTGAGCTACGCACGAAGGACGAACTCCTGTTCACATGTTTTCTGCGCGACATGACCGGCGATATGCAGATCCGTGAGACTTTGCAGCGGGCTCACGACGATCTCGCGGATCGCGTGCGGGAGGGAACGGAAGAGATCGCTCGCTTGTTCGACGCTTTGCAAACGGAAATCAATGAACGGACATGGGCCCAGGAGCAGTTTCGGGTCGCCGTCGAATCAGCTCCTAATGGAATTTTAATTCTTAACCAGGAAGGGCGGATCGTGCTGTTGAATGCCCATGTCGAGCAAATCTTCGGCTATGGACGCGAAGAACTGCTAGGGCGTCCCTTCGAGCTGCTGGTCGCCGACAAATTTCGCAGCGTTCTGCCGCATCCCCCTGAGAATTGCTTGGCCCACGCGCAAGTCAATTGGATGGGCCGCGGTCAAGAGCTCTACGGTCTGCGCAAAGACGCGACGGAATTCCCGGTGGAAATCGGTCTGAACCCGATTCACACGCCGACCGGCACCGGATTGCTTGTTTCGCTGATCGATGTCACCGAGCGCAAACGCGTCGAATCGGAGCTCAAGCGCAGTGCCTTCCATGACGGTCTCACCGGCCTGCCTAATCGCACGCTGTTTTTGGATAACCTCCTTCGGCTCAATGCGGCGGCAAAACGGCACGGCCATCATCCTTTTGCCCTCCTGTTCCTCGATCTTGACCGGTTCAAAGTCATCAACGACAGCCTCGGCCATAACGCCGGTGACAAACTGCTGATCGAAATGTCACAGCGGCTAGTCGAATGCACTCGCGAAGAAGATACGGTCGCGCGCTTGGGCGGCGATGAATTCGCTCTGCTCCTCGAACAGGTACGCGGTCCCGAAGACGCGGTTCGCGTCGCCGAACGAGTGCTCGAGCGGCTCGCCGATCCTTTAGTGCTGGACGGAAACGAAGTATCGATCACCGGCAGCATCGGCATCGCACTCAGTCTTACCGGCGAGAAGAATCCCGAAGACCTGCTGCGCGATGCCGACATGGCGATGTATCAGGCCAAAACTCGCCGTTTGGGCTATCAGATTTTTGACGCCAAAATGCACGCGCGGGCGCTCGATCGCATGCGTTTGGAAATCGACATGAAACGCGCCATCGAACGGCAGCAGATCCAGCTGTACTACCAGCCGATCATCTCGCTGGAGACCGGCAGGCTTGCGGGCTTCGAAGCACTCGCTCGTTGGCATCACGACGGGCGTGGAGCAATTCCTCCCGCGCAGTTCATTCCGCTTGCCGAAGAGACCGGATTGGTGACGCCCTTGAGCCGATCGGTTTTCAGGCAGGCCTGCGCGCAGGTGCGCGATTGGCGCACGCAATTCAGCTTGAACGATGATTTTTTTGTTAGCGTCAACGTTTCCAGCAAGCAGTTGTCGCACCGAGATTTGATCGATCAACTCGATCGCATTCTCCAGGAGACCAGTTTGGACCCTGAGTATCTGCGTCTCGAGATTACCGAAAGCGCTCTCGCGGAGAACACCCGGGTGGCCTCGTACACTCTCGCGCAACTCCGGAAGCGTAGAATCAAACTCTGCCTGGATGACTTCGGCAAAGGGTTTTCTTCGCTCAATTACCTGCACCGGTTTCCGATCGACGTCTTGAAAATCGACCGGTCATTCGTGCGTCGATTGAGCAGCGGCTTTAGCAATGACTTCGGAAAAAAGCGGCCTTACGAGATCATTCGGACAATCGTGGCTCTGGCGCAGATTCTGGGCATGCAGGTGGTCGCCGAAGGCGTGGAAGTCTCGGATCAAGCAGCGATCCTGAAGGAACTCGGTTGTGAGTTTGGCCAGGGTTTTCTCTTCTCGCCTGCGCTCGACGCGGCCGGCGCGGCGCGTTTTTTCGACCGCGTTTCGAGGCCGGCTTAGCGCGATTACCTCGACGCGATGGACGATCATCAAATCATCACGCTGCGGCGCTGAAAACCGTAGTCCGTCACGGCAACTTCCCTCGAGATGTAGCCGCGCTGCAGGTCGCGCTCGATGAGTTCTCGTAGGCGCTCGTGCGGATGGCCGTAGCCACCGCCACCGCCCGTTTCCACAATAATGAGATCCCCGGCTTCCAAACGATACCCTTTGCTCTTATAAACGATTTCTTTGGCGCCCGAACGTTTTTCCACCGTGATCTGACCGGACTTGCCGCTTTTGCCGCCTTGGACACCCCAGGGCGGATATTTTATCCGATCGAACATCGCCTGCAGATCGCAAGGACTGAGTATCTGGTATTTTTTTCGAAAGCCTAAGCCGCCGCGGAATCTGCCCGCGCCCCCCGAGTCTTCGCGTAAGCTAAACTCGAGAATACGATAAGGATACATCGATTCCTGCAATTCGACCGGAATAATCCGCGTATCGCCGTGGGCCATCGTGCGAAACGGACCGGCTCCGTCGTGCGTAGCACAGGCGCCCCAGCCGCCGTGGCCGCTGTCGTGGCAATCGAACGGCGCGCCATTGTCGCGCTTACCGCGAAAGCGCACACCCGAAAAAGTTCCGAAATGCGCGCCAGTGACACGTTCGGGCAGTGCTTCTTCCAATGCTTTGATGATCGCATCGATGACCGTCGGAAACGGCTGCGAATAGTTTCCCATCGGCGCGGTTGGCTCCGCGCTCAGAATTTTGCCTTGCGGCAGGATGAGCTTGAGCGGACGAAAGGTGCCTTCGTTGGCCGGTTCGTCGTAGGCGATCAGATATTTGAACGCCACGCGGGCGGTAGTCCGGCCGCCGCCGTAATAACCCGAATTGATGCAGCCGCGGACTTGTCCGGCGATTTCGGAATAATCGATCGTCATCTCATCGCCGGCAATGACTACCTTCACTTTAATGGGAAGAGGTTCGTCCGATTCGCCGTCGTTGTCGAAAAACGTCTCATAACGGTATTCACCATCGGCAATCGCGCGGATCTTCGCCCGAGATGCGGCTTCACTCTGATCAAGAATCGTCTTCACCGCGGCGAAAAATGTTTCCACGTCATACTTGTCGGCCAATTGTTGCGTCAAGTCCCGGCCCAGCACGCAGCCGGCGTGCTGGGCGGCAATATCACCGAGAAGCTCGACCGGGAACCGCGTAT
>JBIOXP010000650.1:0-9412 GCA_044869705.1 Binatia bacterium
AGGCTCTGAAGCTTTTCAGTCAGCTCACCCTCGATGTCCATAAATCGTTGAAGCCATTCGAGAGCGCGCATTTTGTCCTTTTCGCTGACGAGAAGCGCGATGGCATACTCGTGCCTTATGCGCTCGAGACGCTGGAAAAAACCTATCAGACAACCGGCGCCGAGCTCGGCTTTTACCCCAAAGAAAAAGTACGGGTCGAAATCGCGCCGGACGCGACCAGCTTCAATGCCATTTCTACTCTGTCGCTGCGGGATATCGAGGAAACCGGCGCTGTGGGCATCTGCAAATTCAACAAGCTGATGCTCATTTCACCGCGCGCGCTGAGCTTTGGCTACCGCTGGCTCGATTCTCTCAGCCATGAATACCAGCACTATGCGATCGTCAGCCTGAGCAATAACCAGGCGCCGATTTGGCTGCACGAAGGCATGGCGCGGTTTTTCGAAACCCGCTGGCGCAAGCCCGCGCCCGCCAAAGATGCCGCCGAGGATTATCTCACGCCGGCCAATCAGACCCTGCTCGTCCATGCTCTGGAGAAAAATCAATTCGTCGGCTTCAAGAAAATGGAGCCGTCGCTAATTTATTTGGAAACACCGGAGCAAGTCCAGCTCGCTTACGCGGAGGCCGCTTCGGCCGTAGACTTTATCAACCAGAGCAAGGGTCGCGATGGCGTGCGCGAGTTGCTCAAGACACTGAACGACAAGCCCACGCCGGAGGCGATTGAAAAGGTCTACGGCATGTCTTTCGACAATTTCGAAAGCCAATGGAAAGCCTTTCTCAGAAGCAAAGGACTCAAAGAAATCGAAGGCAGCCGCGTCCGTAAGCTCAAAGTCAAAAAGGATCAACGCGAAGACGAGGACGTCGTCGAGCTGAAGGAAATCCAGTCGGCGGTAGCCCGGAACCGGACCCACCTCGCCGATCAGCTGCTCGCCAAGGGACGTGCAGCGGCGGCGGCCAACGAATACCAGCGCGCCCTGCAGGCGAGCCCGCGTTCACCGGTGATTTTGTACAAGCTTGGACGGATTATGGTCGAGAGCAATCGGCCCGATGACGCCTTGCCGCTGTTTCAGCAGGCCCTCGAGATCGACCCCGATAACGTCAATGTCTATGTGCAGCTGGGTCGGGCTGAACACGCCAAGAAAGACTATAAAGCAGCTCGCGCCGCGCTCGAGGAGGCGATTCAGATCAATCCATTCAACCCGCTCATCTATCGCTTGCTCGGCGACGCCTACGCTGCGCTCGGAGATCAGGAAAAAGCCCGTGCCGCGAGAACAACGCTGGAGCGGCTGAGCGCGAGTAGAAGTTAGCGAGAAGGAACGCCATGGAGTTACCCGAGATCGAGCAGCACGAGATCGCGGAGATCGAACAGTTCGCTGCCAAGCGTGACAGCATGCTTGGCGAAATCCGCAAAGTCATTGTCGGCCAGGATCACGTCATCGAGGAAGTCTTGATCGCCCTGTTCGCCAAGGGGCATTGTTTGCTGGTCGGCGTTCCCGGACTGGCGAAAACGCTTTTGATCAGCACCCTCGCGGAAATCCTCGACCTCGAATTCAATCGGATTCAGTTCACACCCGATTTGATGCCATCGGACATCACGGGAACGGACATCCTGCAGGAAGATGCGGGCACCGGCAGACGGAGCTTTCAATTCCTCAAGGGACCGATCTTCACGAATATTTTGTTGGCCGACGAAATCAACCGTACGCCGCCAAAAACTCAAGCCGCGCTTTTACAATCCATGCAGGAGTACAAAGTCACCGCCGGAGGGAGTACGTTTGCGCTGGCACTGCCATTTTTCGTCTTGGCGACGCAAAATCCCATCGAGCAGGAGGGCACCTATCCGCTCCCCGAAGCGCAGCTTGATCGTTTCATGGTCAATATCGAAATCGGCTATCCCAACTTCGAAGACGAAGTGCAGATCGTGATGCAGACGACCTCTACGAACAATCCCGCGCCACGGAAAATTATGGACGCCGCGGCCATCTTGCACTATCAGGAGCTGGTGCGAAAAGTTCCGGTCTCTCCGTTCGTGGTCTCCTATGCCGTGGCGCTCGCTCAGCGCTCGCGCCCGCAGAGCCCCGATGCCTCGCCCTACGTCAAGGATTATGTCGAATGGGGCGCGGGCCCGCGCGCATCGCAATACCTGATTCTCGGCGCCAAGGCGCGCACGATCCTGCAGGGCCGCTATGCGGTTTCCATCGAAGATATTCAAGCCCTCGCGCCTTCCGTGCTGCGCCATCGCATCGTTCCCAACTTCAAGGCTCAAGGCGAAGGACTATCCTCGAGCGATATCATCGGCCGTCTGCTCAGCGACGTAAAACCGTCCGGCGACGGAAAGCTCGCGAAATAATCACGTCCCAATTCGCATCAGATAAAGATTGGCCGGGCGCAGCGCAGGCGACGCCGGCTAGATTCTGCGGTATGCCGGTGCTAAGAATTCGAGGATAGAAAATCGAGGGCGGAGAATAGCGATTCCCATCGTCTATTCTCGACAATCGCCATATGGCGAGCAACGATAAGAATTACTTCGATCCGAAAGTTCTGGCGGGAATCTCGAACCTGGCGCTGCGCGCGCGCTGGGTTGTCGAAGGGTTGATGTCGGGGGTGCACCGCAGCCGGGCCAAGGGATTCAGCGTCGAATTCGAGGAGCACCGCGAGTACTCGCCGGGTGACGAAATCCGCCGCATCGATTGGAAAGCGCTCGGCAAATTCGACCGCTACTATATCAAAGAGTACGAAGACGAAACCAATCTGCGCGCCTATCTCGTGCTCGACGCCAGCGCGTCTATGAACTACGCTTCCGATGGCATTAGCAAGTTCGATTACGGCTGCACGCTGACCGCTTCCCTCGCCTATTTGATTCTGAAGCAGCAAGACTCCGCCGGGCTCGTCACGTTTTCGGACCGCATCGAAGCATTCATTCCGCCGCGGGCAAAGCGCGATTATCTCATCCAGATCATCCATGCGCTCGAAAACCGCGGTCCCGGCGGCGATACCAATGTCGGTAAAATTCTCGAGGAGATCGCCGGCCAGGTAAAGCGGCGCGGCCTGATCGTTCTGGTTTCCGACCTGCTCGACGATGCCGACGCGATACTGAAGGGGCTGCGCCATTTTCGCTTCAAGGGCAATGATGTCATCGTGTTTCACCTGCTCGACCAGGCCGAGCTCGATTTGCCCTTCGAGGGCAACGTTCTGTTTGAGGATTTGGAAGCGGCGAATCTGCAAGTCATCGCCGATCCGCGCGCGATCCGCTCCACGTATCAGCAAGTCGTGCAGGAGTTCATCGGGAACGTTCGCAAGCAGTGTCACGACAGCGCCATCGACTACCAGATCATCTCGACTGCCACCCCTCTCGATCGCGCGCTCGCCAGCTATCTCAGTTGGAGAAGCTAGTGCGCCAAGGCAAGTGTGCGGCAAAGAGGATCGTTATTCCGGGCAAGCTGGCGCCAGCTAGCGCGACCCGGAATCCAGCGTTGGGCGGGGCCGATCCGATGGTCCATTTCCGGATGCCGGTCCCGGATCACAGCCCGGGACAAGCTTTCACCGGAATGACGAGAAAAGAGCAGAGTCTTGTCCAGCCGATTTCATTTTCGGGATACTCGCGCTGATGTCGGTGTTTTTTCTCTACCCGGTTTTTTTATTCGGTCTGGCGGCGGCCGCCTTACCGGTGCTCATTCATTTGCTCAACCGGCGCAAATTGAGGCGCATTCGCTTTCCCGCCGTCCGTTTCATCTTGCTTTCGCAAAAACGCATCTCGCGGAGCTATCGCCTGCGGCATTGGATTTTACTGGCCCTTCGGACTTTGGCCATCATCCTTCTGGCGCTCCTTCTGGCCAATCCGATTTTCCAGACAGGCGCGGGGCTTTTTGCCGGCGGCGGGCCCGTTGCGCTCGTCGTCCTGCTCGACAATTCACTCAGCATGACGTGGAGCGGTGACGGCAATGGTTTCAAGCAAGCGAAAGACGCCGCGCGACTGTTGATCTCGGCGCTGAACGACGGCGATAGAGCCGCAATCATTCCGACCAATATATCGGGCGATGAACCGTTGCGACTGAAAAGCCAAAAGGACGTCCTCCTCAGGGAACTGGACGGCATCGAGATTGCCGATGGTACGGCAAATCTTAACCTTGCCCTGAGCAAAGCTTATGAATTGCTGAGGCAGCCGGCCGGCGAAAAGGAAATTCGTTTGGTCACCGACATGGGGCTTACTGGCTGGGATCAATTTAGCGTCGCCTCCTTGAAAGAAGTCGATCCGTCGGTCCCCTTCAAGCTGATTCATATCGGCAGAAAAGAACAACCTCTGAACGCTACAGTGAAGGAAATCCGCTTGGCGGGTCAAGGTGTCGGCGCCAATCTGCCGTTGCAGCTCGAAGCGACGCTAACGAACTTCGGCGAGCGGGAGATCAAAGATGTTTTGGCGCAACTCACGATCGACGGACAAAACCGCGGCCAAAAGCTCCTAACGCTGCCGCCGCGATCGGAAAATACTGTCAGCTTTCAAACCCGCCTCGGCCAACCCGGCATACACCCGGCGCAGGTCATGCTTAAAAAAGATGGACTGGCGGGAAACTCCAGCATGAACTTTACCCTCGATGCACAAGACAAGCTCAAGGTTTTGGTGGTCGATGGTGATCCACAGACATCCTTGATTCAAAGCGAAACTTTTTTTCTAAGCCGCGCCCTCAATCCGTCCGGCGACAGCGATGCTTCGGTTTTTCTTCCCACGGTGATCTTGGCCGACGGCTTGAATACCGCTCCCTTGGAAAGCTACCAAGTTGTGATGCTCTGCAACGTCGCGTCACTGCCTGATGGTTTCAGCTCGAAGCTGCCGAGTTTTTTGCAAGCGGGCGGCGGCCTGTTGATTTTTACCGGTGATAAATTTCAGCCGGAAAATTACAATCAAAGATTATCGCGCACTTTGCCCGGTCAGGTGGGCGAGAAAAAACTCGGTCCGGAAGCAAACGGCGAAAAGATCGCCAAGTTCGACGCCGGTCATCCGGCGCTGCAGTTTCTGTCCGATTCGATTTTGCAGGAATCGATCAAATCGGCACGGGTTTGGGGCTACTTCCGCACCTCGGGCGTACGATCACCCTTGATTTCGCTGGCCAACGGCGATCCGCTACTAGTCGAACAAAAGAGCGGTGCCGGAAAAGTCATTTTTATGGCCACGGCAGCCGACCGTGATTGGACAGATCTGCCGCTCAAAACCGCTTATCTACCGTTGATTCAATCGTTGACTCAATACCTGGCTGGTGGAAAACGCGGCGGTTTGGACGGCGGCATTACCGTCGGAAGCGTGAAAGAGCTGGCGCTGCCGCCGAGCTATGTCGGTAAAATTCTCCGCCTCACGAAGCCGGACAAGCAAAGCCGTGATGTCCAGATCACAGCCGCCAAGGAACGCGCCGCTGCGGCGATCGAATACAATGATCGCGCTGGCTTTTATCGTTTGTCCTTGCCGGCGGGCGGCGACAAGGAGGGCGCGGTGCCGCAGGTTTATGCGGTCAATCCGCCGTTCCTCGAATCTCGTCTCGATGAAATCAGTACGAGCGAGCTGCAAACCAAGCTCAAACCGATACGTCCGGAGGTCGTTCCCGCCGAGGCGCTGAAGGAAGGCGGCAAGCGCACCGATCTCGCTCTTCCGCTGATCGCACTCCTGATGATCACATTGCTGCTGGAAGGTTGGCTCGGTCAGCGGTTTTAGATGGCGAAGCAAGCAACACGAATATCGACCAAACAGACGCGAAGAACACGAAGTTTTACCAGGTTCTCTTCGTGAACTTCGCGCGCTCCTTCGGAAAAGAGCGGCGTCCTTCGCGACGGCGGCGCGGCCGTTGCCTACTCAGGAGGTCGGTCTAAGCGGTTTCCCGAGTAGCGCACAGCGCGTATCGGGGGATGCTCGAGGCATTTTCATCTCCTGTAGGCTAGCGCTAAGCTATGAACACACTTTGTCGTAGAAAAAAGATCATTCAATGAATCGCCGTCAGTTCATTCGCATGGTTGCATATGCTCTGAGCGGCGCGGTGGTGCTACCGAAATTTCTCGACGCCGCCGAATCCGACGATAAACGCCGGCTGCAATTTACCTTTGCCCAAGTCAAATACCGGGGCGGCGATTGGAATCCCCACCCACTGGCGGTGACGCCGCTGCTTGAAGAGCTGATGGCGCGGACGAGCGTGGAAGCGGCCGGCGCGAAGCGCGAAGTGACCTTGTCCGATCGCGATCTGTTCAACTACCCGTTTCTCTATTTAGCCGGGAAATACGAGTTCGAGCCGTTAAGTCAGGAGGAAATCGAGACACTCCGGCGCTTTCTGAGCTACGGCGGTTTTCTGCTCATTGACGATGCGCTCGGTCAGCAAGGATACGGCTTCGATAAATCGGTGCGCCGCGAGCTGCAGCGCATCTTTCCCGGCAACGATCTCAAGCGCCTGCCATCCGGTCATGCCGCGCTCAGAAGCTATTATCTCTTACGCCGGATCGGCGGGGTGCGGATCGCCAGCCCGAACCTCGAAGGAATTTCCATCGGCACGTCGACGCCGGTGATTTATTGCCAAAACGATCTTGGCGGTGCCTGGGAGCGCGATCAGTTGGGCAACTGGACCAACCCGTGTACGCCGGGAGGCGAACCGCAGCGCAAAGACGCCTTTCACCTCGGCATCAATATCATCCTCTACGCGATGACCGAAAACTATAAGGACGATTTGATCCACGTTCCGTTCATCCGCAGGCGTCTGACCAGGTAAACATGAGCGATCTCTATCTTCTTGGCTCGTTGCCGTGGTGGCTTGTTACGCTCATCGCTCTTAGCGCATTTGCGCTTTTGGTGCGTCAGTTTATCAATTTACGCGAACGCCTCTCGCGCGGACAAACAACCTTTCTCACGCTGGTTCGGAGTTGTGTTTATGCGGGTTTGATATTTTTCCTTCTCGGTCCAGCCCTGATCGATAAGCGTGTTACCAAGCTCCGCCGCCCGCTCACCTTATTGATCGATACTTCACAAAGCATGGGGTTTCCCGCCAGCGCCAAACCCGCTGCGCCGGATACGCCGGGGAGGAGCAGGCTGGATCTGGTGCGGGAAAAACTCACCGAAGGTCAAACTCCGCTTCTCGAACGACTCAGTCGCGACTACGATCTGCGCATCATTCGATTTGGTACCGACACCGAACCCATCGCGGCGGGGAATATCGCCCGCCTACGGTCTCAGGATCCCGGCACGCGTCTGATCGAAGTACTGCAGGCAACTGCCAAGGACCCGGCCGCTCGCTCCGGCATGATCGTATTCAGTGACGGGATCTCCAACGGTGAAACGAAGGCTCTGGACGGCGCAAGCATTGGCGCGCCGGTGTTCACGGTCGGCGTCGGCGAAACTCAGGGATTTACCGATCTTCGCATCGCCCGCTTCGGCGCGCCGGAATTCGCGTTCCGCGGCCGTGAGTTCAAAATCGAGCTAACGGTTCAAGCCTTTGGCATGAAGGGCAAATCCGTGCCGCTGTTTTTCAACCGTGGAAAAAATCTTATCGCCACTCGCACGATCGCCATTGATGGGGACCCGTTCGAGCAGAAGGTGACATTGAGCTTCACGCCTAAGGAGCTCGGCACCCATACGTTTTCGGTGAGCCTGCCGCCACAGCCCGGCGAACAAATCCCGCAAAATAATCAGCGCGAGTTCAAAGTCGATGTCGGACGCGACAAGATCCGCGTCTTGACTCTATCCGGCTCGCCGGCGTGGAATTATCGTTTTTTGCGCATGGCACTCAAACAAGATCCGTTAGTGGAACTCGTATCGTTTGTGTTTCTGCGCACACCGACGGATACGGTCGATGTCCCCGAAAACCAGTTGAGCCTGATTCCCTTTCCCATCGACGACATTTTTTTGGAAGAGCTAAAAAACTTTGACGTGGTTGTCTTGGATGATTTCTCCTATCGTGCCTATTTCAATCCGGTTTATCTGGAGCGGGTGCGCGATTTTGTCCGGGACGGCGGCGGGCTGGCCATGTTTGGCGGCGCGCGCTCCTTCGACAATGGCGGCTACGCCGACAGCGCTCTTCGGGAAGTGCTCCCCGTCGAGCTCGATGGCAAGGGAGCTTTTCAAGCACGCGGCGACGTTCATGCGACGCTAACGACGGCCGGCAAAGCGCACCCGATCACGCGCTTGCTGCCCGACAGCAAAGCCAACGAGGAGACTTGGCGCAAAATGCCCGTGCTCACGGGCCTCAACCCGGTGCGCAGCGTCCGCGGTGAGACACTATTGACCGCCGCTACCGACGGTGTCCAACCCGGCGCGCCCTTGCTCGCGATCGGGCGGTTCGGCAAGGGCAGGACTCTGGCGCTCATGAGCGATGACGTATGGCGCTGGAACTTCATTGCGGTCGGCGGCAAAGAAACCCCGCAAAACCATTTGAAGCTTATCCGCCAATCGATCCGTTGGCTCGCCCAAGAACCCGCATTCGAGCAAGTGCAGATCCTGCCGATCGCGACCACGCAGCCGGGAGAAAAGGTCCCGATCAAGATCAAAGTATTCAACGATGACTTCACGCCGTTGCGCCAGGCCGCGGTTCAGCTTCGTGTGTTCAGCCCGGAAGGCGAGCCCATCGCGGTGCCAACCGTGCCGGACGGCGAAGAGGGTGAATACAGCGGCGAGTTTACGCCGACCAAAGAAGGGATTTATCGGGTCGAGGCCGAAGCGAGTGTCAGCGGCAGAACGTTGGGTCGAGACAAGAACACTTTTACCGCGGCCTATTCCTACGGCGAAATGGATGACGGGTTGCCGCGTCTCGATCTGTTGAAAAAGATCGCCGAGTCGAGCAAGGGCGAATACTTTTCGATAAACGACTGGAACGACCGCACCTTCGACAAAATTGCCGCCAAGCTTGAACAGATCGCGCCCTCGGAAATTGTCGAGCAACGGCAGGTGCGATTATGGAACAATCTATGGCCATTCGGCCTCATTCTCGCGCTGCTCAGCATCGAGTGGTGGATGAGGCGGAAATGGGGACTCATCTAACAATTGACCGTCGTGCGTCTAAGATTTTAAGGACCGGACGCCAGACCCCCGAAGATGAACAGGATCGTAGGCGCGGACCTGCGTGTACGCCTTCTGGTTTGAGCAAGCACGTCGGATTGCTCCTACCCGCTATGAACCGGGCACGAAACTAACCCACCGGACCACCTCCTTTGTGGAGAATCCGTAAAACAGCTCGGCGTTATCGCTGATAAACCAGGCGCGCGAGCTCTAAATTGAATTTGCCTGGCGAAAGCGCTAACCGGTGGTTTATAGACGAGGGCACTCGAAATGAAAGCGATTCGAATTCACGGTTACGGCGGCCCGGAAGTATTGACCTACGAAGATCTCCCGATGCCTGAACCCAAGGCGGGACAAGCACGCGTCAAGATCGAGGCGAGCGGCGTCAACTTCATC
>JBIOXP010000651.1:0-18034 GCA_044869705.1 Binatia bacterium
AATGGACGACGTCCTCGGCCGTGACCGTGGTGCCGTCGTTGAATTTGTAATTCTTGCTCAGATAAAAAATCCATGTGGTCGGGTTTTCCGCTTTCCAGCGCTCGGCGAGACGCCCCTCGAAATCAGCTTTGCTATAGTTGTAGGTGCAAAATGGGCCGGTGACTTCGCTGTAAATTCCGTATTGCAAGGACACGCTGTCCCCGTAAGGATTATGGGTCTCGATCGTTTCGGTAACCCCGATGGAAACCCGGCTCTGCGCCTGGACCGCAATGGCGCCGCACAAAATGCCAGTCACTGCCGTTAAGGTAATCGCAAGACCGCGTGCGTTGATCATGATGAACCCTCCAAAACGAGACGCTCGGACGATCGATGCGAAATCATTTACAACAGCGGCCTCGCTTGTCAAGGAGGAATGCTCTGCGCGATCGGTGAGCCGATCTGCCGTTGACAGAAGTAAAGCTGTGGTACTAATCCTTGATTGAGAGTGCAGGGATGACATTTCCCGGGATCGTAGGATCCGGTCGGATTGTCGGCAGAGCCGCCGCCAAGAATTCGCTATACGAACCACTACGGGAGCTTGGCGCTTCTCTCGAATATTGTTGAAAGGTTTTAATGCGGCGCCCTCGGCTGCCCAAGGAGGACACGTGGCGAAACAAGGTTACAAAATTCTCGACAGCGACATGCACGTGTTCGAGCCCCACGATCTCTATCTTCGCTACATGAATCCGAAATGGGGCGATCGGATTCCTCGCGGTCAGCCGAGGGAAACCCATGGCCAGATCAAGTTTACTTTTGCCGATGGGCGGCCGATACGATCTTCCGGTACGCAGGCCTTGGCCGCCACTGCGCCAAAGAAGAATCCTGAGGAGAGCTCTCCGGGAGAAGCCGAGGTGGCAGATCGCTATGCTAGGCCGCTGGCGCGCCGCTACGATGCGGTCTCGCAACTCGAGGCAATGGACGATGAGGGGTTGGATGTGGCGGTGTTGTTTCGGACTTTCCCGCTGCACTGCGATGACGCTCTCGAACCCGAGTACGCGAATGATCTCTGCAAGGCTTGGAACAACTGGATGGTGGATTTCTGCAAAGCGGACGCACGGCGACTACGCCCCTCCGCGCTTATCACGTTGCACGACGTCGATATGGCGGTCGATGAGATTCGCCGGGCAACCACCGAGCTCGGCGCGATAGGCTTGTGTCTCGTCCCAGAGCCGGCGAATGAACGTCACATCCATGACCGGTACTATGATCCGGTCTGGCGAGAAGCGGAAAAATTGCAGGTGCCGATCTGTTTTCATCCCGCGGCGAGCCCGAACCAGGATCAAGCGGTGCACCGCTTCAAGGGACACTCCAACGAAGCGGTTCTGATCAACGCGTTTCGTAATCCTGTGGAATTGATGTTTGCGCTCGGGAGCTTTTGCGCCGGCGGCGTGCTCGAGCGCTTCCCCAATCTGCGGGTCGCGTTTCTCGAGGGCAACTGCGGCTGGCTGCCGTGGGCATTGTATCGCCTGGACGAGCGCTGGGAGCTGCGCAAGGGCTACTGCAATGAGCCCATGAGTCTGCGGCCCAGCGATTACTTCTTGCGCCAGTGCTTCATTTCCGTCGACGTAGAAGAGGATCTTGTGAACGATGTCGTGAAAAGAATCGGCGATGATAACGTGGTCATCTCGACTGATTATCCGCACGCCGATTCGCATTGGCCGAACGCGGTCAACCATTTTACGGCGATGGAAATGCCGAGCACGTCACGAAAAAAGATTTTGTGGGATAACTGTGCGCGTCTGTACGGAGTTGGCTAAAGCACTCACCACGAAGTGATTCATGAGCTTTACGCACGCCTCTGGCGAATGAAAAAGCTCGGGAAAGATTCCTCGCGTTCCGCTCGGAATGACCATCCGTGTCATCTCGAACGCATGTGAGAGATCTTTCTTTAGATTTCTTTTCGAAGGAAATAGGAAGGACACGAAGTTTGGAGCTTTTTCAAAAACATTTCTTTTTCTGTCTTCGCGATCTTCGTGCCCTTCGTGGTGAATAGAAATTAACGCGGAGCGACAACGTTATGATGACTCATATCCCTTGTGGCATCGAGCTGCCGCAGGTGTTCTTTGACGGCCCTGTCGATATGGAGCACATCCGGAAATTTGCCGTTCGGGCTGAGCAGCTCGGTTACGACAGTCTGTGGCTCCAGGAGCGGATCATCGGCGATGTCAACATGCTCGAACCCGTCACATTGCTGAGCTATGTGGCGGCGGTTACCTCACGAATAAAAATCGGCACGTCAGTGATTCTTTTGCCCCTGCGCAACCCCGTCCAGCTGGCCAAAGCATATGCGACGCTGGACGTTATGAGTAACGGCCGCGCGGTGATGGGGGTCGGTCTGGGCGGCGGTCATTTGGGCTCGCACGAAGACGTCTTCGGTTACACGAGAGAAGGGCGAGTGACGCGTTTCACAGAGGCTGTTGAGATTATGAAACTGCTTTGGACCGAGCCGAAGGCCAGTTTCCACGGACGGTTTTGGAATTTCGAAAATGTTTCGATGGAGCCCAAGCCGATCCAAAAGCCGCGGCCATCGATCATTTTCGGCGGCCATCACGAAAATGCGCTGCGCCGGGCGGTCAAGCACGCCGATGGCTGGATGGGGGCGGGATCCTCGTCTTCGGGAGCTTTCATCCGCGAATCCGCCAGGATCCGGCAGCTCCTCAAAGAATTCAAGCGCGATGCCGCGAGTTTTGGTTTTTCTAAGCGAGTTTATCTGGCGGTGGATAACGACGAGGCGCGCGCCGAGCGGCGCATTCGCGACTGGTTCGGAAAACGCTACAAAAATGCCGATCTCGGTCCCAGGGTCTCGATCTGGGGGAGCGCAGCCAAATGCACCGAAAAAATCCAAGAGATCGTAAAAGCCGGCGCGCAGCGGATTGTGTTCAATCCGATGTTCGACGAAATCGAGCATCTGGAGAGCTGCGCGAGAGAGATTATGCCGCGCCTTTAGAACAGAAGCCGGCCAGCAACAGGAACATCGGAAAAGCGGAAGCTAGTGCACTACGTCACCAAAAAATAACTATAGGGAGAGCTGTATGCAGATCGACGGCGCGTGCCATTGCGGCAACATCACCTATACGGCGGAAATCGACCCGGACAGGGTCGGTATCTGTCATTGCACGGATTGCCAGACTCTATCCGGAACCGCATTTCGGGTCAGCGTGCCGGCGACAAAGGATAATTTTCGGTTAACCGGTAATGTCAAAATTTACGTGAAAACCGCGGAAAGCGGCGCCAAGCGCGCGCAAGGGTTCTGTCCCGAATGCGGCACGCCCATTTATGCGGCCGCAGCGAGCGACCCGCAGGTGTTCAACATTCGTGTCGGCACGGCACGCCAACGCGGCGAGCTACGGCCAAAATCACAAGGATGGTGTCGGTCGGCGCGCGATTGGGTTAATGATTTATCATCAATGAAACAGTACGGTAGGCAGCGCAACGGCTGAATGTAAACACGGCGTTCCAAGTACGGCGCAGCTTACGCTCGTCAGCTGCTGCCCACCGTTGCTTGCCACATCCTGGGCCGAAAAATTCCGCACCCACCTAGAATTAGCCAATAACGTTTTTTAGATTATTCCACGTGAAGTGGTGGCATGTTCCGTTGCTAGGCGTCAATTTTTTGTTCTGGTTTTACCTGGCGACGCTGATTTTTAGCTATTACGGGCGTTTGGACTATGCGCTCGTCAATTTTTGATCATGCGGTCACGTTGCCCGCGGTTAATCCGGTCAAGCAGAAGTTGATCGCTACAAGCTGGCTTTCCTATGGATCGCCTGGAAAACGAGGACATTGGACTGATCTGGGCGCGACACTTTCCCAAACGGGCGGACAGTGAAACATCCAAGTCTTTATGTTTGACTCTTGCAATGATCCTTCGGGGGCGCGCCATCTCACCCGGTTCGTATGGGAATTGGGATAAAAGCCTGCAGCAGATACTGAGTCAAGCAGGAATTCCACGAGAACAATTCGAAGCGGTTGAAACTGACGCGAGGCGATAGCGACTCGCCTTGCTCTTCAGCTGCTTTCAAATTTGCGGACCATAAATCACAGCTGTTTCGGGCATCGAGATGAATAGTTGGCAGCTTGGCGTTCTTCCTCACGACTGGGAAGCTATGCCTCGTGCCGCGGCATCGAAGCATTCCGGTATCGTTGTGTCGACGGCTTGACCGCTGGAAAACAGGCGGATGAAGAGCGCGAGATTCGACTCAATCAACTGTTTGGTTTCATCGGCCAGCCGGCAGAGATAATCCGGGTCTCCCTCTTCGTTGCCCTTTATGCGGCTTTGAAAATACAAATAATGATCCATCAGCTTGCTGGCTAGCATAGAGATCAACTCATCAGAACGGGCTTTTTCGTTAATTAGCTTCTCGAGCAGCCATTGTTGCGGTGGGATGGTTTCTCGCTGGCGCTGTGCGGGCGGTTTTGAAGATTGATTCTCTCCAGAAATGAATGATGGATGCGCCGCGGTAAATTTCAGGAATTGTTGAACCGCCATGGCGCAACCCCGCTTGGTTCGTTTGTCTTTGATCCGGTTAAGAAAACTCCGAACCAAATCTGCGGTAATTTTTTCCGTCGGCCAGTCGGTGTGCCTGAGGAATCTGGCTATCCTCTGAGCATAAAGCGAGGCGGTATCTTCCGATTTACCCGAGGCGATCAGATGTTGCTTGAAGTTATGCAGCAAAAGTTCCATAGGCGGTTCCTTGAAAAAATGCAGCCCGGAAAAAGCGGACTTTTTCGATCGAACTTTTCTTTTTGACGAGATTTGTGAATCAGGCAAAAGAGCGGAATCGCGAAGCGGTGCTGACCTGCCTGACGAACAATCCCTTTAATCACATATCGCGCGGGTGTTTCAAGAAAAACGATTGAATTTCGTTGGCGGGCTGCTCGCCGGAAGAAAATCACGGCATCGCCGGCCGCTATTCCTCAGCGCAACCGCGGCTCGAGCGGTTCCAATTGCCAGTCCTGAGCATTCGTCCGTGCCCGCAACTGTCCAGCGAAGTAACTATCAGTCAAATTCGCTTAGCGTTTGGGCCGAGAGAAAACTTCCGAGGCTTCTGCTCATTAGATCGGGTGACGAGCGGTTCCGCCGCCATTAGCGAGGGGCAACATGCCGGTGTTCAACGAGGGGGCGCGCGGCAGTCCTGTGACGTCGAGTATTTCCTGTTCGTTGAGCGTCTCCCGCGCCACCAACGCCTGCGCGAGAGCGTCCAATTGGCTGCGGTGATCTGTCAATAGCTGCTTCGCCTGTTCATGGCTTTCGTTGATAATTCTGAGCACCTCCGAGTCGATGACCTCTGCCGTTTCCTCGCTGAAGGGCTTGCTGCTGCCAAAAACGCCTTGGCCGTTCAGGTAGGGATTGTCGCGTGGCGCCAGTTGTACCAAGCCGAGTCGCTCGCTCATTCCCCAGCGCGTCACCATGCGCCGCGCCAGCGCAGTGGCTTGCTCGATATCGCTTTCGGCGCCGGTCGTTTTAGTGCCGTAGACAATTTCCTCAGCCGCGCGGCCGCCGAGCATGCCGACAATGCGCGCCCGCAGGTAAGCCTCGGGATAGTTGTAGCGATCGCTGTCAGGCCGCTGATAGGTGACGCCGAGCGCCTGGCCGCGCGGCACGATGGTTACTCGGTTGACCGGATCGGCGCCCGGCACCACGAGGCCTAAAATGGCGTGGCCGCCCTCGTGGTACGCGATGCGTTCTTTGTCGGCGCGGCTCAACAGAAGCGGGCGCTCGGGGCCGAGCACAATCTTTTCCAGAGAATCGAGGAAGTCTTTTTGCCGGACGTCGTTCTGTTCGCGCCGTGCCGCGAGTAATGCCGCCTCATTGACGAGATTCTTCAAGTCAGCCCCGGAGAATCCAGGTGTTGCGGCGGCAACCTCCTCCAGACTTACATCCTTCGCAAGCGGCACCGAGCGCGTATGGACTTTAAGAATTGCCTCACGTCCATTTTTATCAGGCAGATTGACGATGACGCGCCGATCGAAGCGTCCGGGTCGTAGAAGCGCTTTGTCGAGAACGTCAGGCTGGTTCGTCGCTGCCAAGACGATGATGCCCTCGCGGCTCGAAAAGCCGTCCATTTCAGTCAGGATCTGATTGAGCGTCTGCTCCTGCTCGCTGGAACCGCCGATCGCCACCTGACCGCGCGCGCGGCCGATGGCATCGAGCTCGTCGATGAAAACGATCGCCGGGGCATTCTCGCGCGCCTGCTTGAAAAGATCGCGCACTCGAGCTGCGCCCACGCCGACGATCATCTCGACAAACTCCGCCGCGCTCATCGAGAAGAACGGCACACCGGCTTCTCCCGCTACCGCCTTGGCGAGCAAGGTTTTCCCCGTTCCCGGCGCGCCGATCAACAGCACTCCTTTGGGAGCGGTGCCGCCCAGGCGGGTGTACTTTTTCGGGTCTCTGAGAAAATCCACGATTTCGACCAGCTCGTTCTCTGCTTCATCGATGCCGGCAACATCATCGAACGTGACTTTGGTATCCTTTTCCTGGTCGTAGCGCCTTGCCCTGCTTTTTCCGATGCCCATGAGGCCACCGCCCAAACCGCCGCCCTGCTGCGCGCGTCGAAACATCCAGACATAAAATCCGATGAACAGCAGGGCGGGACCGAATCCAAAGAGCAGCGTAGAGACCAGACCGCCGCCTTCCTCGATGGGTTTGGCGCTGATCTCAACGCGATTATCGATGAGAAATTTTTCCAACCCGGGATCCACGAAGCTGGGCACCGTGGTGGTGAAGTTTGGCGACGTTTTGGGAGCACCACGACCCGCAGCGAGCGGGGCAGGTTTGTCAGATTTGCTGCTCGATGAGGCGCCCTTTTCTTGGGCAGGCGGGTAGGTGACCGGAGAGACGAAACGGCCAGTGATGGACTCGCCCTGGCTATAAATCGATTTGACGTTGTGCTTTGCGACTTCCTCTTTGAAAAATGTGTAAGGAATTGTGACGGGTGCTTCGGGGCCTGGAACGAGGAATCGTACGATCAAATAATTTGCCACCAGGACCAGCAAAAACCACAACCAAGTCCTGCTCGGCGGCATCTTTGCCGGGCTGCCACCCTTGGCATCTCCAGACCTTTTGTCGTTTGATTGAAGTCTGTTGTTGGGCTTCGAGTCGATATTTCGTCTTGTCGGCGGCGTGAAAGCCATCATTCACCCCCTGGCGCCGGCGCGGCTCCGGCCGCGTGCGCAGAGCGTCGCTGGCTGGCTGAACATCACTTGATGACTAACACCTAGTCATGCTTACAACAAGCTGATTATTCAGTAGAAGCGCGGTGCGTAGCGTACCCCACCGGCTCGCTTCAAAAGTTCGGTGAATCCGAATGTTATTCCCGAGACGTGACATACGGAGAATTCGAGGCTAGCAGCCATCGCGGTTTGCGTGCTTCGCTCGCGGTTCTTTTGTCGGAGCCGAAGGAGCGTGCGTGAGATTTTGATTTCTGCTGGAACCGCAAGCCCATTGAATGGCGCAAATCCAATGATAGCGTATTCCTTAGCAGCTCCTGAGCAGCGCTCGCGAATCGGCAACAATCCGACGTTGTCCGTCAGAGTCCAACAGGTTTTGTGATCCGCGCAGGAAGCAGTTGAGGCCTCCGTAGTCCGATGTATCAATTCAGTCTTGAACGGAGGCGCGACGTTTTCGCTGGCGGGTTTTTATCTTTTTTGAAAAGGCGCCAGATTAGCGCGCGCAGTAAGCTGGACTAAACAGCGCAGACGCCGATCTGTAGAGGAGATCAGCCATGTCAGGACCTTTAACCATGGAAGCATTGCGGCTGGTCGATGCTTACTGGCGGGCCGCCAATTATCTTTCCGTCGGACAGATTTACCTTTACGACAATCCTCTGCTGAGGCGACCGCTCACTCGGGAGCACATCAAACCAAGATTGCTCGGCCACTGGGGAACAACACCCGGCCTGAACTTTATCTACGTCCATTTGAATCGGGTCGTCAAAGCGCGCGATCTCGATATGATCTATATCACGGGCCCCGGCCACGGCGGTCCCGGCATCGTCGCGAACGCCTACCTCGAAGGGACCTACAGCGAAATTTATCCCAACATCTCGCAGGACGAGGAGGGAATGAGAAAGCTATTCACGCAGTTCTCATTTCCCGGCGGCATCCCGAGCCACGCCGCGCCCGAAACTCCGGGCTCCATCAACGAAGGAGGCGAACTCGGATATTCCCTGTCGCACGCGTACGGCGCGGCGTTCGACAACCCCGATCTGATCGTTGCCTGCGTGATCGGCGATGGCGAAGCGGAAACCGGAGCGTTGGCGACGAGCTGGCATTCGAACAAGTTCTTGGACCCGGCGAGTAATGGCGCAGTGCTGCCGATCCTGCATCTGAACGGTTACAAGATCGCAAATCCCACCGTGTTGGCGCGCATTACACACGAGGAGCTCGAGCAGCTACTGCGCGGTTACGGCTACATGCCGTACTTCGTCGAGGGATATGAACCGGAAAAGATGCATCAGCTGATGGCGACGACTCTGGACCGCGTGATCGATGAGATCAAGCAGATTCAAAGCAAGGCCAGACAGTCCAGGAATGGCGTCGGCCGGCCACGCTGGCCAATGATTGTGCTACGCAGCCCGAAAGGCTGGACCGGACCCAAGGATGTTGATGGCAAGCGAACCGAAGATTACTGGCGCTCTCATCAGGTGCCAATGGCCGAAATGCACAGTAATCCGGAGCACGTAAAGCTTCTCGAGCGCTGGATGAAGAGCTATAAGCCCGAGGAGCTCTTCGATGAAAGAGGCCGGCTGCGCGCCGAGCTCGCAGCGCTGCCGCCCAAAGGAGCGCGGCGGATGAGCGCAAACCCGCACGCCAACGGCGGTGTTTTGCTCAAAGATCTCCGCCTGCCGGACTTTCGCAAGTATGCAGTGGAGGTGCCGAGTCCGGGTGATGCGAATGCCGAGGCGACGCGTGTCATGGGAGAATTTCTGCGCGATATAATGAAGCTCAATCTGGAAAACAAAAATTTTCGTCTGTTCAGTCCTGACGAAAATAATTCCAACCGCTGGCAGGACGTGCTCGAAGTCACGAACCGCGCCTGGGTCGCAGAGCGCTTCGACTACGATGACAAGCTCGCGCCCGACGGCCGCGTGATGGAGATGCTGAGCGAGCATCAGTGCGAAGGCTGGCTCGAAGGCTATTTACTCACGGGACGACATGGTTTTTTCTCATGCTACGAAGCCTTCATTCACATCGTCGATTCGATGTTCAATCAGCACGCCAAATGGTTGGAAGCGTGCAATGAGATCCCGTGGCGCAGGCCCATCGCGTCCCTCAACTATTTGTTGTCTTCGCACGTCTGGCGGCAAGACCACAACGGCTTTAGCCATCAGGATCCAGGGTTTATTGACGTTGTGATCAACAAAAAAGCAAAAGTCGTTCGTGTGTATTTGCCGCCCGATGCGAACTGCCTGCTATCCGTCACCGATCACTGTTTGCGGAGCCGCAACTATGTCAATGTCATCATTGCCGGAAAACAGCCTGCTCCGCAGTGGCTCAATATGGACCAGGCGGTGAAACATTGCACGGCGGGCATCGGTATCTGGGAATGGGCGAGTAATGATCGCGGCAGCGACCCAGACGTCGTGATGGCGTGCTGCGGCGATGTCCCGACGCTGGAAACGCTCGCCGCCGTGGACTTGATGCGCCGCGAGCTGCCGGAGCTAAAGATCCGCGTGGTGAACGTCGTTGACCTGATGAGCCTGCAATCGCCCCGCGAGCACCCGCACGGTTTGAGCGACAAGGATTTCGACGCGCTATTCACGAAAAACAAGCCGATTATTTTTGCCTTTCATGGCTATCCTTGGCTGATTCATCGTCTTACCTACCGCCGTACCAATCATGAGAATCTCCACGTGCGCGGTTATAAGGAAGAGGGGACGACGACCACGCCTTTCGATATGTGCGTGCTGAATGAAATAGATCGATATCACCTCGTGCAAGACGTGATCGACCGTTTGCCGCAGTTGGGGGCGCGGGCCGCCTATGTCAAGCAGGCAATTCGCGACGCGCTCATCGATCACAAGGAATTTATTTACGAACACGGCGAGGATGCGCCGGAGATCAGCGGTTGGACATGGGGTCATAAACAGCTCTCAGCCCATCTGGATTCCACATCGAGCGATAATGTCGGGGGTGTCGAAGCGCCGCTCCGAAATTAGCTCCGCGCCGTGCGGCCAATGCCGACTCGTCAAAAGCGTGACTGGCCCGCGAGCACGTTGGGTCGGACGTTTGGCTTTCACCGACAGTCATGTTATAAAGTACGGATTTTTCAACTGGAGGAGAAGGTGAACAGGAAAGAGATCGAGCAGCGGATCTGGGGAAAAAGTATTGCATCTGCACGGACAACCGGGCTTATTTCGGAACAGGAAGCACAATTTCTGATAGAGGAATACCTGCGAGATTTTAGATCGAAAAACGGTTGGGACGGAAAGACCTATATTATGCCGAGGATCTTCTGATCGCGAGGAACCGATTCGGTTCAGCAATCTCAATTACAGCAAACAATTCAACGCTGGCTTTTCAACAGAACGCCGACGGAGACCGAGAACGAGTCTTGAATGCATTTGGCCATATGCCACCAACCCGCTGGAATGTATAACCAGTCACCAGGAATTAGTCTGGCCGTGCCCAGGGGTGATACTTCGCGGTGAAATGCTGCGAAATCGATCGGAGCCGACTGCACGTCACCGCTGACGGTGTTATCGCGAAAGAAGTAATCTTTGATCCCCTCGCTTTGCACGATGAAAACATCCTCTCGGTCATAATGCCAGCCAAAACCGTGCGTATCGCCAGGCGTGGCGATCAACTGGATGTGGGGCTCGCCGTCGAGATCGTGCGCAAAAGAGAGCGCGATTTGGGCTAACCCCGGATTTTCGCGCTCGGCGCGACGAATCACTATCCCTATTTCGTTCTGCATGAGTAACCGGAGATCCGCGGCATCGCGTGGTGGCGGCAGATCAATCAACGTTCCTCTCGACACTAACAGGATGTCAGACGGCTCGTTTGCCAAAAGGCTGTCGACGGAATCCCAATTGAATACAGACAATGCGCCGGTTGCAGCGTTTGGACGCGCATAGGGCTGTTTTTGCAAGAACTGGTTTTTAAAAATCGGAACCGTGATTGGATTTAACCATTCACTCAGCATAGGCAGCAGAATTAGGGCTATCGAGGCGCGCCGTGCGGTTCGCCCACCTCAACTCTGCTTTTTGAACAGCAGAACAGAAAACCATTCGTTGGAATCGGTAAAGTGCGCGATCGGGCGAAGACCAAAAAATCGAAGTTGATCTTGCAGACGGACTGGATCGAATTTTCGACTGATCTCGACGAGGATTTTCTCATTTTTTCGCCAGCGAAATGACGCGCCTACGGTCGGGAATCTGATTTCGTGTTCCTCGACCGCGACAGCGTACATTTCAATCTGCTGCCATTCCGGATTGAACCATGAATAGTAACGCATCTTCGCGCGCTGGAAATTGCTTTCGAGCAACCGATTGATGTGATCGAAGGCGTTCAGGATGAACTCGCCGGTAATGCCGCGGCTGTCGTTGTAGGCGTTCTCAAGCACTTCGGAATTCTTGATTCGATCCGCTCCGAGCAAAAGATAGTCGTCGGGTCCCATCGCGGCGGAGAGAGCGCGAAAGAAGCGCGGAAAGTCAGTGTGGTTGAAGTTACCGATCGTGCTGCCGAGAAAAACAAACAGAGTCGGCAATGTCTTATCAATAGCGGCAAAGCCCTCCTCGTAGCGCGCGTGCACGCCGTGAAACTCGATCGCAGGAAATGCGCGCCGAACGGCCTCCCGCGATGCAACCAGGCCGGCAAGGCTTACATCGATGGGCGCAAAAATCGCCGCGCCGCGCTGGCGCAGCTGCTCGGTCAACAAGTGCACGGTCTTTTTGCTATAACCGGCGCCGAGCTCGGCGATGCAGGCGACCGAAGCGCGGGCGATCACATCCGCGGCGTGATCTTCGAGAATGCTATTTTCGGTCCGAGTGAGATAATATTCCGGCAGCTCACAGATTTGCTCGAACAGCTCTGAGCCATGTTGATCGTATAAATGGTAGGCTTCCAGCCAGCGCGGCTGATCCCACAAAGTCGTCAAAATCGACAATGTTGGGTTCGAATCGATGTCTGCGTCTCGGCGCGACCAGATCTTCGGCTCCCGAATTTCCCACTGATCTATCTGCTGAACGGCAAAGAACTCTGGCAACTTTTCTTGTTTCATCCCTCCAGAGACTATAAAAGAAAAGCACATTGGATGCGACCGGGGGACGATTCATGACTAACGGCGCTGCCGCGATCGAGTTTCACGACGTCAGCTTTACCCTACCCGACGGTAAAACGCTTCTCGCCAACTTAAACTTGCAAGTCGAGCAGGGCGAAACTCTCGTATTACTCGGCCGCAGCGGCTCGGGCAAGACCACGACGATGAAGCTGATCAATCGGCTCATCGATCCGACGGCGGGAGAAGTGCGCGTGGAGCAAAGGCCGACCGTCGTCTGGGATGCCATCCGGCTTCGCCGGCGTATCGGTTATGTCATTCAGGAAGTCGGCTTGTTTCCTCATCTCACGGTGGAAGAAAACATCGGCGTTGTGCCTCGTCTCGAGGGCTGGACCCCGGAGCGGATCCATGCGCGCGCGCGCGCGCTGCTGTCGCTGGTCGGTCTCGACCCCGAGCGATTCGCCGGGCGATTTCCCCGCGAACTCTCCGGTGGACAACGGCAACGGATCGGCGTCGCGCGCGCGCTTGCCGCCGACCCGCCAATCATTTTGCTCGATGAGCCGTTTGGCGCGTTGGACCCGATTACCCGGCGCGAGATCCAGCGGGAGTTCAAATCGCTTCAGCGGGAACTCAAAAAGACCATGATCTTTGTGACTCACGATATCGCCGAAGCTTTCGTGCTCGGCACGCGAATCGCGCTGCTCAAAGATGGACAACTGGTGCTGTTGGACGTGCCCGCCGGCCTGCTTCAATCGACGCATCCGGAAGCGCGCGCCTTCGCCGAATGCTTTTATGACATGCAGGGCACGGGGAACACGGCGTGAGTCTGGCCGAGTTTCTGTCACGCAACGTCGGCGAGCTGGTCACGCTGACTCTCGAACACCTGTTTCTGGTTGCCGTCTCGACCGGTATTGCGATTTTGATCGGGGTGCCTCTCGGAATTCTGCTGACCCGAAGGCCAGCGCTGAGCAAACCGGTTCTGGGCTTCGCCAACATTATGCAAACGGTGCCAAGCCTGGCGCTCTTTGGTTTTCTCATTCCTCTAAACATTTACTTGTTTCATGTAAAAATCCTCGGCGGCATCGGTGCGCGCACTGCGATCGTCGCGCTGGTGCTGTATGCGCTCTTGCCGATCATCCGCAATACTTTTACGGGCATCCGGTCGGTGGACCCGGCGATTCGCGATGCCGGCCGCGGCATGGGAATGACCGACCGACAACTGCTTTTTCAGGTCGAGTTGCCGCTCGCGCTCGGAGTTATTATCGCCGGGGTGCGTGTGGCCACCGTGATCTGCGTCGGCACGGCAACGATCGCGGCGGCGATCGATGCCGGTGGACTGGGCCGATACATCTTTCGCGGTTTGCGGGCGAACGACAATGTTCTGATTCTCGCGGGCGCGGTGCCGGCAGCTTTGATCGCGATCGCCGCGGACTTGGCGCTCGGATATTTCGAGAAGACAATACAACTGGGCCGGCGCACCGGCGCTTCGGCCAAAAAAATCTTTGTTTCCAGCCTATTTTTCTTCTGCGCCGCGATTGCGATCGTGTATTTTGTTGTCGGACAGAGCTCCGGTCGAATCGCGGTCGGCTCCAAGGATTTTACCGAGCAGGTGATTCTTGGCGAAATTCTCGCGCAATCGATCGAAGACAGAACCCGGCTGCAGGTGACGCGCCGTTTTGATTTGGGCGGCAATCTCGCGCATGAAGCGCTGATCGCCGGAGAAATCGATACCTACGTCGAATACACGGGGACTGCGTTGCTAGCGATATTGAAGAGCCAGCCGATCACCGATCCGGCGGAAGTTTTGCGTCGCGTCAAGAAAGACTATGCCGAGCGGTTTGGATTGGAGTGGACCGAGCCGCTCGGTTTCAACAACAGCTTTGCCGTGCTGGTGCGCGGTGAAGATGCGCAAAAATTCAAGTTGAAAACAATCAGTGATGCGGCGACAATCTCGCCGCAATGGCGAGCCGGATTCGGGCAGGACTTCATGTCGCGAGCCGATGGTTATCCGGGCTTCGCCCGGACGTATGGGTTTCATTTTGCAGAAATCCGCGAAATGGACCTCTCTTTGACTTATCGGGCATTGGCGGAGAAGCAGGTCGATCTGATTGCCGGCAATTCAACCGACGGTTTGATCTCGCGCTACGGTCTCGTTCAGTTGCTGGACGATCGCCATTACTTTCCGCCGTATGACGCCGTGCCGGTGGTTCGACGTGCGACTCTGGAACAGCATCCAGAAATTCGCGATGCGCTCCATAAGCTTGGTGGTATTCTGAGCGTTGCGGAAATGCGCAGACTCAACTATGCCGTGGATGGGGAGAAGCGGCCGGCGCGTGAAGTCGCCCGTGAATTCCTAGAAACCAAAGGAATCTTGCGGTAAGAGAGGAGTGGGAAAAGGTCCGTCCGTTTTCAGCCTGGGGCGAATGGACGGCGCACCGTTTTAAACATAGAAGAATGGTCTGACTCAGGACGGCAAAAAAGTTATAGAGATTTAATTAACAAACGAGGTAAAAATCGTGAATGTTAACGGGTTTATTGATGCTGATGGCCACGTGGTGGAAAGTGATTCGGAGCTCTTGGAGTTTTTGCCCAAGCCATTCCAAAACCGTGAAGATCTCCTGTCCTTTCCGTTCTTTCCGACTCTCGATGGCTTTCATCGGCAAGCGCGCAGGGTTGCGGACGGTCAAGGTCGCTATATCGCGAAGGGCAGTCTCAAACAGTGGCAAGAGTTTCTCGACGAGGATCAGATTGCGTGGTCGGTTTTATATCCCACCGCAGGTCTCACCTTCGGCCTGATCAGGGATGCGGATTGGGCCTGCGCAATTGCCAAGGGGTACAACAATTATCTCTATGAGACCTTCACCAAGCCGGAAAAACGGTTAAAAGGAATGGCGCTCATTCCGTTGCAGTCGATCCCCGAGGCGATCAAGGAACTCAGACGCGCCGTAAAGGAGTTGGGCTTTGTCGGGGCGGTTCTGCCGGCGGTCGGATTGCGTCAACCCTTCGGCGACCCGAAGTATTTTCCGGTTTACGAAGCAGCGCAGGAGCTTGACGCGCTACTTGCCGTGCATGCAGCGCCGACCCAAGGCATCGGCGTCGACGGGTTCGATAAGCTGATCGAAGTCCGCACCTTGAGTCACGGCTTCGGCCAGATGATTCAAATGACCAGCATGATTTATGGCGGCGTGTTCGATCGCTTCCCCAAACTAAATATCGCGTATGCGGAGGCGGGTTGCGGCTGGGTGCCCTACTTGATGGAACGAATGGACATGGAGTATGAACACCGCAGCGCGCAAGCTCCCGAATGCAAAGTATTGCCCTCCGAGCATTTAAAAAGCGGCCGCATTTTCATTCACTGCGAGCTTGAAGACCGTAGCATTGGGCAAATCGCCGCTCTTCTGCGCGATGATATCTTATTTTGCGCCACTGATTTTCCGCACGAGCCGCGCACGGAATTTCGCGAGAATATCGAAAAATTCGTCGCGCGCGAGGACGTGGCCGCAGAGACCAAGCGAAAACTGATGTTCGAAAATCCCAAGCGCATGTACCCCAGGGCGCTGCAGTAAGCGCCGCGCTAATTGCGCCGCTGGTTTTTGCCGCGTTTAAGCGGCCTCTTGCGGTGATGTAGCGGCGCCCATAAATCACTCACAGAATGAGATAGAGGGTGGCAAGGTTTCACAGTTCCGGGGCTTTTCGCGCCCTCCGTTACCCGGATTACTTCTGGTTTTGGTCGAGTTACTTTGTTTCCAATGTCGGTTCATGGATGCAAGGAATTGCGCAGGGCTGGTTATTATTTGACCTGACGTCCTCGCCTCTCTACCTCGGTCTTTTCAGCTCGCTCAGAATGGTCATGCTGCTGAGCTTTTTTATTCTCGGCGGCATCATGTCGGACCGCATCGACCGCCGCAAGATCATGCTGGCGATCCAGTGGATCTCGGCTCTGACGGCTTTGAGCTTGGCGCTGCTGGTTTCCACGCATGCCATACGCGTCTGGCATATCTTTGTCCTCGGGGCGATTACCTCAACCACCTGGGCATTCGAACAGCCGGTGCGCCAGGCGCTGCTGCCGCAGCTGGTCAGCCGCGACGACCTCGTCAATGCCCTGGCATTAAATGCCGTGACTTGGAACGGCGCCGGTCTGCTCGGGCCGAGCCTGGTAGGCCTGTCGGTTTCGTACATCGGCGTTGCCGGCTGTTTCTATGTCAACGTCATCAGCTACCTGGCGGTGATCGGCGCGCTCATGCGTATGCATGTGCCGAACGTTGTACAGAGTCAACGGGCGAGCGTAATTCAAAGTCTCACCGAAGCATTCGGATACGTGCGGCGGGAAAACGTCATTATGACCTTCCTTACCGTGTCGGCGATCTTTAACATCTTCGGACGCTCTTATGTGACGCTTCTTCCCGTGTTCGCCAAAGATGTTTTGCACCTGGGCGCCTCGGGCTTTGGTTATATCTCCGCGGGCCCCGGACTCGGCACGATTATCGGATCATTCACTCTGGCGAGCTTGGGCCGGGTCGAAGCCAAACCCGCGCGCATGATCGCTATTCTGGTCGGCTTCACGATTTGCTTGTTCTCGTTCGCTGTGGCGCGCGATGCGCGGCTGGCATTCGGTTTTTTGGTCGCGGTCGGCGCCTTGAGCACGCTCTTCGAGACTTTGCTCAACACATCGATTCAACTGCGGGTTGAAGAAGTTTTTCGCGGCCGCGTTTCCGGGTTTTACGGCTTGACGGGCGGAGGCTTGCGGGAGTTTGGCGGCATGCAGGCGGGGTTTATTGCCGAATGGACGAGCGCGCCCATTGCCATCAGTGCGGGTGCGGCCGTGCTCGGCCTACTCGGTTATCGGTTTCTTACAGTGCGGCTGGCAAATTGGCAGGTGAGTCGGACGTGATTACGCTGGATATCAACGCATCGCCTCATTGGAGTTGATGATCAGCCGAGCGTAAAACCGGATGCAGCGCTCGTAATCTTCGACTGAGATCCGCTCGTTGATGCCATGATATCTATCGATATCGTCCGGCCCGAGAGTCAGCGGCAGAAAGCGAAAGATATTCCTCGTCAGGTTGCGATAATGGCGTGAATCCGTTCCGGCGACCAGCAGCGCGGGAGCGACCACGGCCGCCGGACGCGTCTGGCGAATGGTTTTGCTGAGAATCGCGAAGCTTGCGCTGTCGATACTCGATACGGCCGACGGTTCCACCGGCATGGGAAGTGGCAGAACGCTCACCGTGCGATCCGCGATCACCTCCCGGATATACTGAATTACCGTCGCTGTCGATTCGCCCGGGGCAATCCGAAGGTTGATCACAGCACTGGCCTTCGAAGGGATCACGTTCTCTTTGATGCCGGCGTTAAACTTGGTCACGGCCAGGGTTGTCCGGATGAGCGCGTTCGTGCGCGGCGATTGCGCGAGCGTTTTCTCCAGGAAAGGACTGAAGAGCGGCAGATTTGCGAGCACGAGCTTTTTGTCGAAAGACATTTCCGGCCCGAGAAATTCAAACATTTCGCGCGTCGGCTGATTGAGGCGCGCTGGAAACGGCGCGCGTTGAAGCTTTTGCAGCGCACCCGTCAAAATGCCGATGGCGCTATGCTCGGGAGGCATGGAGCTGTGGCCGGCGGCGGTTTGGACGCTTAGTTGCAAGCTGAGATAGCCTTTCTCGGCAATACCGATGAGCGCCGCCGGCGGATCGAGACCGGATATGACGCCGGTAAAAACATTGAGTCCCTCGTCGAGGATATATTCGAGTTCGACGTGACGGGAGCTTAAAAGCGCG
>JBIOXP010000652.1:0-4165 GCA_044869705.1 Binatia bacterium
TCGTAAAAAACGGCTCGAAAATGTTTATACCTGCGGGAATTCCTGTTCCGGTATCCGAGATTTCGAGAACGACTTCCTTCTCGGAAGCTGAGCCGATAAACGAAATTTTCCCTCCGCCGGCCATCGCCTCGGCCGCGTTCTTGGTAAGATTCAAGATCACCTGTTTCATCTTATCAATATCAACCGTGAGGGTCGGCAGGTTCGACGGGAAGGAACATTCTACCTCTATTCCCAATTCGGCATAACGCGGCATTTCAATTTCTATGGCTTCACCTACTAGTGCTGTGAGAGTCGTCCGCTGGAAGTCGAATTTCTCCCGCCGCGATAGAGAACGAAACTGCTCGAGCAAAGTATTCAGACGCGACACCTCGTTACGCAGTCGATTCACCGTTGAGGCTATCTGCGCATCGACCAGGCTCGGTTGTTTCTTCAGGCGTTGCTCGAGAAGCTGAATCGTCAATGACATGCCGTTTAATGGGTTCGCGAGCTCATGGCCGATTTTGGCCGCTGTCGTTCCGATTGCGACCAAGCGCTCATTCTCCATGAGTTGCGCTTGCAGCCGAGCCTTTTCTGAAACATCACGGATAAATGCGCCATATTGAACGTGCTGATCCTCGACAATCTTTGTCACCGAGAGCTCAATTGGAAACAACTCGCCATTTTTTCGCTTCGCAGTGACCGTTCGTATGCGGCCGATGGCCCGGGCTTCGCCGGTCTTTTCGTAATGTTCAATATAGCCGTCGTGCTCCGTAGCGTATGGCTCTGCCATGAGCATATTCACCTTGTGGCCGACGATTTCGTCGCGGGCGTAGCCAAATATTCGCTCAGCAGCGGCATTAAATAGAACAATGCGGCCTTGACGATCGATGGACAAGACTGCATCTTGAGTCGTTTCGATGAGGCTTCGAAACCAGGCTTGGCCCCGCCTCAGTTCGGAAATATCCCGGATGAACGCCGCGTATTGGACTTCTTCGTTTGCCGCGCTGGCGACTTGCGTCACCGAAAGTTCAAGAGGAAATACCTCGCCCGTTTTGCGGCGCCCTTCCACCGTGCGAATGCGGCCGATGGCGCGCTTCTCACCGGTTTGCTCATAGCGTGCGATGTAGCCATCATGATCGGTCGCATACGGTTCAGCCATCAAAACATTGACTTTTCGCCCCACTATTTCATCCGCAGTATAGCCAAAGATGCGCTCAGCGGCGGCATTGAACAGCGCCACGCAACCGCGCCGATCGATCGAAATGACCGCGTCTTGTGTCGTTTCGATCAGCCGTTCGATCCAGATCGCCTCGCGACGCACCTCTTCCAGAGCATGCTTATTCTCGATAGCCTGCGAGAGGACATTGGCGGCGATCTGCAAAAAATAAAGGTCGTCTTTGGAAAAAGCTCGGGCCACCGAACTGTGTGCGCCGAGGACGCCAAATGGCTGATTTTTGCGGCCGATCACGAGGGTTATTCCGCTGACGATCGCATGATCGCGTAGGAGCGAGGGCGGGTTGAACCTGGCTTCAGTTTGCAAATCGTCAACGATGATCGGTTCATCCGAAAGAAGCGTGTAGCCGGCCTGAGAGTTCATGCCGGGGGGGACCGTTGCTCGCCCAATCAAAGCGTCTCTCCACCCGACGCCGGCCCTTAAAACCAGGCCTTGGTCGCCCGGAAGAAGCTCGAGAACTTCGCAAAATTCGATCTGCAAAATTTTGCTAACCATCTCGGTGATCATTCGCATGAGTGCCGTGAGATCGGCGCCGCCCAGAGCCCGATCGCTCAGATCAGCCAACGCCCGTTGCTGTCGCGTGCTCTCTTCAATCCGAGCTTCGATTTTATTCATTGCGGCATCTCCTCTATGCCGAGCTGGGAATTCTCAAGCGTGATAAAAAAATTATCGCGGCAGAGAAAACCGGCCTTGTTATCAGTTGTGGAGATTGGCATGCTAAGTCGAAATGATTGCGATTACAACCACTTGCGCTTGCTCTCCGAGACTTGGCCGGTCGCCAAAGTTGGTACTTTTTTTGCCCCAGTTAGGATAGGGAGAAGCTAAAAGGAGTACTCGTATGGTTACCGAGAGCGCGCTCTTCTATCTAGTGCTCATCACCGTGTTGATGGTGCTGCTGAACGCGCTAGCGACATGGTGGAACACTCGGAACGGCCGGCATCTGCACATCTAGCCAACGCACATCGGGAACGCCGGGAAAGCTTCATCAACGGAGGTTCGGAGGGAGTATGATATCCAACGAAACCGAGCTCACTTACCTGGTGATTCTGATCGTCCTGACAATGGTGATTCACCTGATCCTCGCGCACGCCTCTTCGCGCCGGCGCAATCACAAGCCGCGGTGAAACGACTTGGAGCAGCCATTGTCCTACGGCGGACCGGGCGAGAGCGGATCGGTGTCAGCCAGCATAGCTCGAATACGCAGCCGATGATTCTTACAGTCCTCGTCGATCCGGTGCAGCAGGCGCGCAATTTCAGATGATTTGCCGAGCACGAGGAGTAGATCTTCCCTAAGCTCTTCCGCGCAGCGCTCTTCCTCCTCGAGATCAGTTCGCAGATATTGCCAGAGATTCTGTTCTTTGGCCACGTGCACGGGAATAACTTCAGGAATCCTGCCGCGCAGCATTTGAATTTGTAAGGCAACGGATGCGGCATGTTTTTGCTCTTCGGCGGCGATGTGCAATAACTCCTGGCGAAACTCGGGACGATGGATGCGTTCGGCATGCTGGCGGTAACGCATCGCATGCTGGCTTTCGCGGACATAGCAGTCTCCCAAAACGTTTAAAACGGCGGTGGATAGCTCATCGCCGCTACTAAGCCATCCGTTTTGACAATCCGATGCGCGCACGCGAGCTAACATAAAGACCTCCGTCTTTCGCCGACTACCTGCGCAAGGCGCGAGCCAGCCTTCCGATTGCCTCGAACGGAGCAGTAATGACGCAAAACGGTCGCAAGCCGACGGCGCGTTTGCAAATCAGGGAATTGCACCGCGAACCATCGCAAAAATGACAATTGCCTGAAATGAGCTCTTCGCTCACCGATTGCTATGACAATATGCGCAGGCGCCGGACACCGAACTTGCTAGCAAAAAATTCGGTGGATCGTGGCTGATGGCTTCTCGCGCCATTTGAATGTCGCGTAGAAAACTCGATAGCTTGCTATCGATCATTGGATGATTGGTCGGCCATCCGCTTCGATTCAAATCGACGACCGCCTGTTCCATCATTCCGAGCTCGCGCAACAGCTCGGCGCGATGGATCGCGGCCTCCTGGGGAGATTTCATGAGCTCACGGATCTCACGCGAATGATACGCCAACTGCCACATGGTCGAGCGTAATTGCTCGTCGCTGATGTAATGAAAGCCCGGCGGGTAAGTATGCTGACGAACCCGGCCAGGCAAGTCAGCACAGGCAAATAGCTGTAGCCCCAAAAAACCGAGGATGGTCAGGGTAGTTTTGCTTTTCATTTGTCGACTAAGAGAAGCTCGCACTCGGTAATCACTACAAGCTCACGGCAAATCGCGATGAAATCTCCCAGTGCTGGCTACTTTGGCAAAACCGCGAAGTTGTGCCATTTGCTCTCAGCCGTAACAATCGCGCGCCATAGTACTGAAACGCGCTTGGTCAAAGAAATGCAAGTAGTGACTTCGCTGATCGCTTTTTCATGCGGCGGCATTTGAGCTCAGATCAAAGCGTCTCACTTTTATGGAAACCTATCTGAATCTCGGCCTGGCGCTCGCCCTCGGGCTGCTCATTGGCTTAGAGCGAGGCTGGCAGGAACGCACGGCCGCCGAAGGCAGTCGGTTGGCCGGTATTCGCACTTTTGCCTTGATCGGTCTGCTCGGCGGTCTCTGGGAACTGCTCGGTCGTAGTTCTGGGGCGCTTTTGCTGGGCATCGCTTTTCTCGCCCTTGTTGTGCTTTTGACAGCGGCTCACGTGGCTGAAGCACGCGTTAGCCATGACTATGGCGTGACCACTTTGATTGCCGCTCTGATTACTTTCACTCTTGGCGCCCTTTCGCTCCGAGGTGAACACACTATCGCCGCGACCGCAGCGGTTCTTACCACGACTATTCTCAGTCTCAAACCGGTGTTACATCGTTGGCTGCAACGTATTGAGCCGCAGGAATTGACTGCTGCGCTAAAACTCTTGCTGATTTCGGTAGTGATTCTGC
>JBIOXP010000653.1:0-9380 GCA_044869705.1 Binatia bacterium
TCTTATTGTTATTTTGGGTGCGACTCACGGACGCGCGCCTGTGGGGTTTGCCGGTATCGCCATCGGTCTCGCGTTGACGCTCATCCATTTGATCAGCATCCCCGTGACGAATACCTCGGTCAATCCGGCCAGAAGCACAGGCCCCGCGATTTTTGTCGGCGGGTGGGCGCTCGCGCAGCTGTGGCTGTTCTGGGTTGCGCCAATTGTCGGCGCGCTCCTCGGCGGCTGGACCTACGCGTGGCTCGGTGAAGAAGTTGCGGCGACAAGACCACCAGTGATAGGCGATCCACCCCGGAGCTAGGGATTTGCTGCGCGATAATGAAAAGTTGAGACGTGGCTATCTAAAGCTGGGTTCGATCCGCCTGTTGCGCCGAAATTGGTTTGACGCACACGATACTCAAGAACAGCAGTGTAATAATCCTCAATGTCGGTGTCAAATTTTTTCAGTTTTCGATGACTCGATCACAACGAGGGCGAGTATTGATTTCGGCTGGACTCATAAATCCTGGGCCGCAGGAGTTCCGGCCCATCCGCCATCGACGCCGCCGGGCAGCATCTGTCCTACATCATCGCCAACTTCGGCATCGATCAGCTTGTTGAGCTTGGCATTCATGGCTAGGAGCAGTTCGCCGTTTTTTTTCGGCTCCAATGCCAGGTTATTGAGCTCCAGCGGATCTGTCTGGAGGTCGAATAGCTCGACGTCATTCATCTCGAATAACTTTTCCATTGACGTAGGTCGATTGTGCTCCTTGGGTGAAAAATACCGGCTGAACTGATATCGGCCATCGAAAACGCTACGGATCGCGCCGCGTTTGGTCATATCCGGCCGCAGGCCCGATTCCTTGATTTTTGCCCGGCCGTCCGGCTGAAGCAGGTATTGCGCCGCCTTCTGAAGAAAATCACCGTCGAGATAGGCGAACATGTTGTAGCAAAATAACTGGCCGTCACGTACAGAGCCGTACGCGGCCTTCTCCGGGGTAGCCAGCAGGGAGGAAAAGTCTTTGCCCGTCAGATTTTTGGTGCTTACCGCCTTCCTCTCCGCGCCAGCATTGGTCAAACCGATCAGGGTCGGTGCAATGTCCAAGTGAGAAGTCACGGCCTTGCAGTGTTTGCCGCCAGGATAGGCCGGATGCGCCATGATGAGCGGCACCTGGTTCTGCTCACGATAGGAAGTCGCGCCCTTTGAGTGAAGCCGGTGCGCGCCGTCGAGGTCGCCGTGGTCCGCCGTAAGAATCACGATTGTCTTTGACGTGAGCCCCAGGGCATCGAGCTCGTCGAGAACTGTCGCGATATTCCGATCCACATCACGTAGGCAGTTGAGATAGAAGTTGTGCCGTTTGCGCCAGCGCCATCCGTCCTGCGCTGAAATCCTGCCGACCAGCGCGTCATGGGATTGATGTAGTCGGCATGGGTGCGCGGTCTGCCCGGAGCATCGAGTCGTTCCGAGAAGCTCGCCGGCAGCTCGAATCGCCATTGCTTCGCATAAAGCGGATGCGCCGGTTCGCGCGCAATCGGGGCGAGAAGGTTTCGCTCCTGAACCTTTTCGCCCGGACGGTCCGTGTTGTAAAACATCACGTCGTGTGGGTTGACGAGGTTTACCGCGAGGAACCAGGGCTTCCCCTGAATTGCCAGCTCGCTTCCCTTGCCACGCAGCCAGTTTGCCGCCATTGCGGCAATGATGCTGTCGTGGAGATAACCGCCCTTGGTGTGGGCGATGATATCACCGATGCCGAAGTAGTCCGAAAAGCCGTACGCTTCCATCTCCTTCGTAAAGGTCTTCTCGGGCGCCGACAGATCGTTGGTCGTCTCGAATTCTTTGGTGAGGTGCCATTTCCCCTTGTAAGCGGTATAGTAACCCGCTTCGCGCAACAGGTGACCGACGGTTTTTATTTCCGTCGACATGCTGGCGATCCACGGAAAGTTGGTATTGTCGAACATCTTCGTATGCTGAATATGTGTCCCGTGTAGAGTACGGAACGCGATAGCGTGCACACGCACGAATTGATCCGGTGGTTGTCGAACACGATTCCGTTTCGCGCAAGACGCTCGTGCGCGGGTAGACGAAAGTCTTTCGGCAACTCCCCTGGGCGAAAGTAGCGCTCCTGATCGGTGAAAATGAACAGTATATTGTATGCGCCGCTAGATATCCGTCCACCTCCGCTCCCGGTTGCTTGCGTCGCGGCCGCAATCGTGTCGGAAACACCTGAGCCGAAGGTCGCCGCAAATGCACCTGTTGCGATGCTTTTGAGAACATCCCTTCGCGTGATTCCATTGGCGCTAAACTCGCTGTTGTTCATCGTGCTCTCCTGATTTTTTTCCTGCGATTTCAGCAGAAAGAATTAGTTTGGCGCGCTCGAGCGCAAAAAGAGTCCCTTTCGCAAGCGAAAGCAAGAATAAATATTGCGATTCACGAGCGCGATTATCGGCCCATGCGACGGTCGTACGCGCGCGAGATTCTGCTTGCCAATCCAGGATCTGATCCCTTGGGACCGCGCGAGCCGATTTCAATGCGCACACTGCCATCCGCCTGGCTGCGGAGATTGATCGTGACTTCCTGGTCGTTTCTGACGCCCCGAATCACTCCGCTGCCGCGGTCTTCGGAGGTGATCCGCACACCCTCGTCCTGCGCCGCGGACAATGCTGCGCTCCAGGAACGATCGAATGCGCTCGGCGCGGGTACCGCAACCGGTTCGGAGGTCGTGCAGCTTGCGAGCGCAACCAGCCAGATACAAATTGCGATCGTCCATCTATAAAAATAAATGCACTTCATAGATCCCCCGAATACCGTTGGGCGAGCACCGCTCGCGCCTACGAAAACCTCTTCACCGGCAATTCTTTACTGCCAAACATCTGCGGATCGCGCAGATAATCTCTGCGAGCTTCACGTGCACTCAGTAAACGATTCTTGCCTTACGCACCTGGTCGGGTCTGATCCAGCCCTGCTTGCCAAAAAACTCGGATAAATAGCGCGCCACTTGATCACCGCTGTCGGCCGCCATCCGCGCAACGTCCGACTTATATGTCCTCACTCCCGACGCCGCCGCATTGGCGGCAACCATTCCCGCCGTTACTCCGCCGGATACCGCCGCACCTGCTGCCATTGTGGTCGCCGCGCCAGGCATTTTGCTGCCATCCGATTGCGTGGTGAATTCCATGATTTTGCGTGCATCCGGCGCCTGATAGACCTGCACCTGCGTTTGCACCGAGGAGGCGCCGCTCCCAAAACCGATCACCAGACTGTGCAGCGGATTTCCTTCGTCGACCGTCAGGAACTGACCATCGATCAGCATGTCGGTACCGGTCGCATCCGTTCCGCGCTTGACTCGCTCGACGCGAAATCCCAGCGACCTCAAGCCGTCGACTAATTCGTCCGCGAGAGCATCCTTCACTTCCTGCGCGAGCAGTCGTTCCCGCTCGGCGGGATCTTTGATCGCGGGCTGTTGTCGCATGATGCCCTGGTACTCTCTGACTTCCTGCGCGCTCACAGCGAAGTCATAGACGAGAATCCGTTCAGGGCGGGGCACGTTTGTGGGCGCCCGTACTGTGGTGTTGCGAATTCCCGTTTGTCCGCACGCAACTGCCAAACAAACCACTATTCCGCCGCTCAAAGCTCGCACCAGGTTCGACATCCCTGTTTCCTCCTTAAATCTTTCGTCCGGAATCCTCTCGCGTATTCGATTCTTGAGACTATGCAAAAAATCTAATCCGGAGCTATTCAACGTAATAAGCTGAAGTTTGAAAAGAGCTGACGGAAAACGGAATGTCGCCCAGGATCTAATGGCCTTCCGCTCCCGTGGACGATTTTAGCTTCTCGCGCAGCACCTGAATCACATCCGCCGTTTTGTAAAGCCGCGCAACCGAGGCGATCAATTCAAGCGAGCTGTCGTGATACCGAAACGCGTCGGCGGCCAGATATCCGCCAGAACCTGCCGAGCGCATCACCACGATAAGATCTGCTCGATTGTCGCCATCCACATCAGCCGAACGTACAGCATCGATGGTCCCGTTTCTCGGCCGCACAACTCCGGTGATGAATTCATCCGTTGGAAATTCGGCTGAGCGTGCTTTGTAAACGCGCATCGTATAGCTGCCGATGCTGCGCGGCTCCAAATCGCCCTCGGCAATTACCACTGTTTCTCCGGTGCCGGGAAAACGAAGGAGTTGGACATACCGACGATCCGCTTGTGCCGCAAACAGGAAGGTTGCGCTGAGCACAAGAAGAAAAACCGCGAGCGCAACCTTTGTCATCGGACAAATTCGAATTGCGTGTCAGGTTTGGCTGAGGCGCGTGAAAGCGACTTAAGTGGAAGAGATTCAAATTGAGAACAGCACAAAGGCTTCGTTAGCATAGCGTTGATGCCGATGCCGCGTCGGCTTCTTTACTGTTTCACCTCGGTCCAGGTTTTATCTGGATTGTATTCCTTCATGCTCTTCGCCACGGACGCGGTATTCGGTCCAAGATTTTTCTGAAACACTTTACCGTCGTGGTTGACGATAAAACTCATGATCCCCGAATTGCCGTACTCCGCCGGATAGGCAACCACGGCGAACCCGCCGATCATTTTGCCTTTCACAAAATAGCTGTACGCGCCCCCCGCGGCGTCCTTACCTTGCGCCGTGAGGATTCGATAGTAATAGCCGTGGTAAGGATAGGGTGTGGCCGATGGCGACGCTGCTCGATAACCTTCCGCCCTCGCTTGGGCCATGATAGGTCCGAGAGGACTCTGCGGCTCGCCCTCCTTTGCAGACCAGTACAAGCCGTCTTTCTTTCCAGGCGCGCTGACGAACTTCTGTGTATATTCGAGAAGTCCGTTACGATCGCGGTCTTTCATCGCGTACTCTCGTTCGGCATCGACGACCGCGAGCATGGTTTGAATCGTGAAGAGCTCATTCTCGCCAATTCTACGATTGAGAACTTCCTGCTTGCCTTTTTCGGTATCGAATGTCCATGACTGACCCTTCTGCACGATTGGAATCGGAAATGGCCAATCCTGTTTGCCGACGATCAAGATCCGGCTTTCTCCTTCGGTGCTGAGACGGTTCGCCTGGTCATAGGCTGCAACAAATTCAGCTCTTCTCTGTTTGTCCGCGACCGGATCCCCCGAAGAGATGATTTCCTTTGACTGAGGACCAAAGATCGCCAGCAGTTCCTTATCATTGTTGCTCCTTGCGGCGGCGATCGCGGCTTTAACCGCCTCTTCCGGCGAAGAGAACGTCTTTTGCGCGAAAGCTGACCCGGAACTCATTGCGAAGGCGAAAATCGACACGATTATAGCAAAGCAGCTCCGCAACTGAGTCGAGCGGCTGTTTTCTTTTATAGCTGTCAGAACCATTGAGTCCTCCAGTCGTGCACTCAGGATCCGAACGACTTAGCAAATGGCGGTTTATCGGCGCCGGCCGCCGCCACCTCCACCGCGTCCGCCGCCACCACCTCTCGCGCCTCCTCCGCTAAAACTACTCCGGCTCGCGCTGCCCCGTGAGCTGGCGGCGCGTGCCGAGTTGCCGCTGCTGCCAGCGCCTTGGAATGCGCCGCCGCGGTTACTCGAGCCGCCACCCAAGTTGCCTCCGCCAGCGCCACGGTCCGCTGTGCCGACGCGATTGCCGCCGCCAAGTTGACCACCGCCAGCGCCGCCGGCACCGCCACGATCACCGACACCGCCTGCGCCGCCACGATCGCCGACATTGCCTCGCGAGATATCCTGTCTTCCCTGATCGGCTCGACCGCGAAACTGTTCCCGCGATTTGATCGCATCGTTGGTGCTTGTCCGGTTAAATTTCGCGGCGGTTCCCTGATCCCGATACGAAACGCCTTTGCGATGCTCCGGGTTGTGCTGCCACCTGCCCTGGCCACTTTGCCCGCGTTGCTGCAAGTTTTGTTTGGCCTGGTCTCGATTGATGTTTCGATTGATGTTGGTATTGCGATCAACGTCGATATCGACATCGCCACCGTTCCAATTGCAGTTGCCCCAGGCATAACCCCAAGCTGCTCCCATCGCGACGCCGGCGCCGAACGCCATCATCGTCCCGGCGACATACCCTGGCGGATAATAGTAGTACGGCGGATAAGCCGGGTACGGCCACGCGCCATAAACGACCGTTGGATTATATGTTGGAACATAAACCACCTGGGGATTGGCGGGCTCGATCTTAATGATTTTTTCCTCGACAATGACTTTTTGCTCGCTGGTTGTTTGGAGATTACCCGATGACTGTGCCTTTGCCCGGAGGCTCTGGATCGTGTCGAGAACTTTTTTCTGGTCCGCCAAAAACGCATCGCCGAGTCGTTGCGTCCAGTCGAGCTTTTCGCTCATCATCGTGAGCACCTGAGGAAAATTGACCAACGATTTGACGCTCGCATCCCAGTCCTGCGCCTCGAGCGCTTTGGTCAGCGCGTCGCCCTTCAGGCTGGCATTTTGTTTCGTCCAGCGGTCGGCGAGCGCTATTTCCAACGGGTAAGTGGACGCCATCAAGATTTGCGAAACCAGCGAATCCGGATGCAGTGCGATGGGGGCGCATAGCTGCTCCAGTTCTTCCTGCTTGAACACCACCGATTGCTCGGCCTGCTGAGAAAACAAATCTGGCGGTAGTGCAAGAAGAATCATCATCAACCAGACGGCGATTCGCCGACTAATATTTCGAGTCATTGTGCGTTCCTTTTAGCCTGATGATCTCTCTCTTACTTGAGCTTCAAATTCACTCCGGAAGGCCCCAGGCTGAAGCGCGTCCCCGATTCCTTGCCCTCGTTTTGCAAAACCACAATGGTAACGCCTTTCGCATTTCGCATGGAAACGGAGCTCTGTCCGCCCCGCACCGCGAATGCGGCCTGGGACGCGGCATAGTTACCGGCGAAATCGCCGACATTCTTTAGATCGTAGACTTTGCCTGCGCCCTCAAACTGCGACACGCCGAGATCGGCAATATTGATTCCCGAGATCGCTACCGGATAGTCCTTGCCCTGGTACGAGAGAACGCCATCGCCGGAGCTCCCGCCGATACCGACCCCGACGGACTTGAAATTGAGTTTTACTAGACCGTCAGGAATTCTCTCCTCCGGCTTTTGATAGCTCGGATACTCTTCGGACCAACTGAGTAACTGCTCTTCGGCCCGCTCATGCAACTGCCAGCCGCGCGACTCGATCTCCTTTTTTGCCCGCGGGCTTGTCGTTCCAGTGATCCATAACTGTTTGGTAGCGGGACGGGTCATTTGAGTGACGCGCGCATCTGCGGCAGTCAACAATCTGGCCATGTCCCCAGTCCAGACGAGATGATCGAGAGGCACGTTGAAGACGACGTCATTTTTAGTGGTTCGCACCGCGGCGAACTCACCCAACGCGATAAAAGTTTCGACCGGAGCAACTGCTTTATGAAAGCCCGCGTACATTTCAGCCTGTCGCTCGCGAAAAAACGCGATGTTCTTGTCTCCACTCGATGCGGCCAGTCGAACGAAGGTCGCGCGATTGCCGACGCCTTTCATCTGCTCGAGCGCATTCACCAGCAGTGTTTGATAACGCGGCGAATAAACGGAATTGTTCAGGAAGGCATCGGCGATTTCAGGGTGAACGTCCATCGCCTTGAGTTTTTCACCGTTCGTCCGGCGCAGATCGACCGGCGGTGTGGTGCGAAAGACCTCGTTTAGAAGCTTATGCGTTCCGGAAATGGTGATCGCCAAGCCGGCGCCCCCCGGGACCGCCGCCATGGCGCCGGCCCAGGTGATCCCACCCGCATAGCCAGCCCATGAAATCTCATCGAGGCGGTCTTGCACCTTCTCGTTGTCGGTATAGGCGTCTATGCCGAGTTGATACGCGTATTCTCGCTTGGTTTTGGAAAATCCGATCAGGTCTTTGAGCTTGCTGTCTTCGGAGTCGCTCCGCTTTGGACCCGTGAGCGCGTCGCTCGCACGCCGAAAGGCCACGCCTAATCCCGAAGCCGCGCCTTTTACGGTATCGACCGGCTTGGTCACGAGATTTTTGAAACCGACCAGCGTGTCGGTCCCTGCTTCCTTGAGTGCTGCGGTAAATTCCTTCGTTCCCTCGATCTGCTCCATGCGCACCAGGGCATTGATCTCAGTGATGCGCTTACGCAGTATCGGCGTCGAAACGGCGACGAAAGTGCCGAACTTGGAACCGATCCGATAAGTATTGAGGTAGCCGTCGTTATAGACTCTTTCTTCGACCCGATGGTTGGGACCCGACAACAGATCCGGCGGAAGGATCTTGGATGCGCTCAGGGTCGCAGGAGGTTCGAAACTGGTCTGCGCGCAAACTTGGATGGGATCGTGCAGCACCAAGAAAATGAATGACAACGTCAGCAAAAATAGCTGTCGCATTTTTCCGGTCGAGTTATGTTTCATCTGATCCTTTCTTCCGTTTATCGCTTATGGATTCAAAAGCTGCACAAGATCGAAAATCAAACCCGATGCTTGCCGCGAGCGCGCAGATCGATGATTTCCCTGTGAGCGGATCAATTCTCAGCGGCCCCGCGTCGCAGCGCTTCTTCAATCGTTTTAATCAGCAACTCGTCGACGAAAGGTTTTCGTAAAAAAGCTACCGCGCCCGCTGCTACCGCTTTTTCCCTGATCCCCACATCATCGTGCGCCGTGATAAAAATGATCGGAAACGTTTTGCCGATTCGAGCAAGCTGATCCTGAACCGCCAGCCCATTCATTCCGGGCATCTGCACATCAAGAATCAAGCAATCTGGCCGAAACGAAGGCATCGCTTCCAACATGTCGATGAAATTTTGCCCCGAGCTGAACGCTTCTCCCTCCATTCCGAGCGACCGGACGAGCCGCCGAACTGCGCGACAGACGGACTGGTCATCATCAACGATAGCGATCCGAGGCTTGGGTTTATTCAATGCCGTGCGCCGCTCCACAGTTGTAAGTAGCATGGACTGTTTCGAACTGACTGAAAATGTAGCGAAGCGATGCCAGCTCGTATATTGGACTTTGGTCCAATACGGAGAAATCGCCGAGAGTAAACGAGGGCGGGGTAAGTTGGTGGTCTTTTTGTCCTCAGGGCTCGGGGTTCACGCCCGATCCAGCAAGAGCGCCGCTATCGATCCAGTTCGGGGGTGCAAACGCATTCATGAAATTTTGCTGGCAAATTTTTTCAAACCCGAACTAAGGCTAGTGTTCCGGAATCAAAGTTTACAAAATAATTCGAACGCCGTTGCGGGCAACTGCAGATTAGAGTCGGGATAGCGCGATCGAGGAACTTGATACCTCTACCGGTCTTCACGACGTGATGGGGCTCAACCAAAAATTTGTTGCTGCGGCACGAACCCATTACAAACGGGTCATTGGAACATTTGTCTGCGTTCGAACCACTGCGGGTCATTTCACGAGCAGCGCGCTATCCAGTCATGAAGCTTCAACTCCG